>DASUYB010000041.1 GCA_036377595.1 Longimicrobium sp.
CCGCACGATGCGCTGCGCGAGCAGGCATCCGACCTGCCGAAGGGGCACCGCTACCGCAAGCGAACCCCCGCAATGGCCATCGGGCTGAGCGGCCACGTCTGGACCTGGGAGGAATTCCTGACTCGGAGAATTCATCACTGATGAGTAGAGTCACTACTGATCTATAACCGCGGCCAGCACGAGATCCGGTGCGACACACCAGTACTTCACCCGGACGTGGATGCTGCCAAATCCCGAAGGAGTGTTGGTGCGCCTCACCGGATCGCATGCCCGACGCGGCGATAGATCCTTCGGCCTGCAACCTACGGTGCAGCCCGTGATCGCGGTCTGTCCGGGCCTCAGGATGACGTCGGCATGGGATCGGACTCCGGATCGAATCGGGCGCGTCGCGACCCCGTCTGCCCCGCGCCGCGATGAAGTCCGCGAAGGCGGACTGGGTGCCGTTGTAGCCGCGAGTTTAGTCGCATCCTCCCCGATCGATTGATCGAGCGATCCTCACCGTGTCGGCGGCGGCGTGTAGGGGATGAGCCGAAGCGTGCGCACGGCGGCGGCGAACTCGGCCGCATCGCGCTCCGACAGGCTGTCGGCGATGAAGTACAGCCCGCCCTCCTCCTCGCCCAGCGGCAGCGCCGCCCGGGCCACGCGGTCGCGGCCGCGCGGATATCCGCGGCTGGCGGGCATGCGTCCGCTCATCATGTGGCCGGGCCGGCCCGCCAATGTCACCGCGCAGAAGCGCACGTCCGTGGCCCCCAGCACGCCGGGGACGGAATCGCCCGGACCCGCCATCCGCCCCATGTCGTAGCGCAGGTTCCATCGCCCCACGTGGATCACGCCGCACGCCGAGTCCATGCAGAACACGCTGTCTTCCCGGGCCGCCGGCGGAAGCGTCAGCGCGAAGGTCCGGTAGCGCGAAGTGACCTCGCGCCAGCCGGACGTGTCGACGTCGGCAGGATCACACTGCGCCATCCGCCCGCCGCACGCCGCCAGCGCGGTCACGGCGATGGTGAGCAGCGGAAGCCGGAGCACACGTTTCATCGTCGCGCCAGGGAGATGGGAGATGGAGAGTGACGGCCGGGATAGAGTGATGTGCCCGGCCGGAGATTGCATCCGTGCTGGATTCAGACCCGTCGCGACGACGTCGGATCCGCGCCGCGATGAAGTCCGCGAAGGCGGACTGCGTGTCTTTGTAGCCGCGACTTCACTCGCACCCTCTCAACGAGAGGAGGCCGCCCTCACCGGAACCACGTCGCGATGGTGTAGCGCACGCCGTGGGTGACGGGCGTCACCTCGTGCGTGGTCTCCGAGCGGAAGGCGACCATCGAGCCGGGCCGCGCGCCCGCCGCCACGCGCACGTCCGGCCGGTCCCACGGGCCGTGGAAGACGAGCGCGCCGCCGCCGTACGTCCCCTCCGCCTCCTCCTCGCACTTCGGCGAGAGGAAGACGACGGCCGAGACGCGGCGGAAGCGCGAGTCGTCCCACACCATCGGCGTGTTGCCGTCCTGGTGCGGCACGAAGAAGTCACCCGTCTCGTAGCGCAGGAACTGCGGGTCCTCGCACCCCGCCAGCGCGATGCCGAAGTGCTCCTCCAGCGCGGCCTTGCGCTCCATCAGCCGCGCCTTGACCCGCTCGCGCGTCTCCGGCGCCACGGCGACGCGGGTGGATTTGCGCGCCATCGTGTCCAGCGCGCCCTCCGCGTCGGCGCTCAGCACCGTCGACGGCCGGCCGGCGGAGCGGTCCAGCTCCGCGACGAGGTCCGCGAGCGTGGCGGGATCCAGGAAATCGTCGATCTCGAGCAGGTCGATCATGCGCGGGCGGGGCGGGTGGGGAAGGGGAGCAGCGGCGGCGCACAGGATACCATCCCGTCGCCGTCCCCGCATCCCCGGGAGGGTTGCCCGATCGAGTTCCCGCGACACCTCTGGTGTCATCCTGAGGGAGGCGCCGCGCCGAAGTTGCGATCGCGTCATTGGTTGGCGCCGACCGAAGGATCTACTCGCCCCGCCAACCGGCCTGCGCGTTCGGGCCGACATCCAGCAGGCCAGGCAAGATCCTTCGGGCGCGCCGGGTTTCGCGCAAACGCAATCACGGTGCTCCGCGCCCTCAGGATGACATACGCCGAGCGCGTGTCCCAGGTCTGGCGGTCACAGGTCGATGCGGAAGCGCAGCTGCTCCTTGTGACGGTGCTCCGGGCCGGTGACGAAGTGTTCCACCAGCACGCCGCCGTTCGCCAGGATCACCCGCTGCGACGCCAGGTTCTGCGGGTCCGTGGTGAGCTCGACGTACGCCAGCCCCTCCGCGCGAGCCTCGGGAAGGAGCGCCCGCAGCGCGGCCGTGGCGTAGCCGCGGTTGCGCTTCCACGGCACCACGGAGTAGCCGATGTGGCCCAGGCAGTGCGCCGGCAGCGCGTTCGTCCCCCGCTGCCAGCGGATGCCGATGCTGCCGCAGAACTCGCCGTCCCACATCCACTTGCGGTAGCCTGGGAGCCGCGGGACGGTGGCGCCGCTGGCGGTGACGATGGGCGGCGCCTTCGCCTCGCGGTCCACCATCTCGCGGAGGAACGCCGCCGGGTCCGCGGCGATCTGCTCCAGTTGCTCGCGGATGGCGGCTTCGGGGCGCGTATTGTCCGGCGACCACCCGCGCTCCAGCGCCTCGGTGTAGCCCGGCAGGTACTCGTCGGACGGCCAGACGAGGTGCATCGGCTTCTCTCGGGAACTCATCGGGCGACGAGTGGCGCGGAACGGTGGAGAGCCTCGCCGGCCTCCCTCGCGCCGAGCGGGAACGGGAACCGCCGCGCGCGGGCGACGGGGACCAGGTCGCGCGCGGCCTTGCGGATGGCCTCCACCGGGTCCCGTCGCGGATGCCAGCCGTGCTCCCGGAGCCGGGCGCTGCACATGGAATAGCTGCGGTCGTGGACGCGCCGGTCCGCCACAGGCCGCGTCACCAGGGGGAGGCCGATCGCGCTGGCCACGTGCGTGACCACGTCGGTGACGGAGAGACGGACTCCCGTGCTTGCCTGGTACACGCCGGCGGGAGCGTCGCGACCGACCAGGGCCCAGATCGCATCGCAGACATCCCCGACGGCCATCCATTCGCGCAACTGCGCTCCATCGCCATAGACGGGCACGGGCAGACGGTGAACCAGGTTGTACACCGCCACGGGGATGAGCTTGCGCGCGCGCTGCCGCCCGCCCACCAGGTTGCAGGACCGGAGCGTAACGACATCCAGGCCATAGACATCGCGATAGTTGTGCAGCACGAGCTCCGCCGCCGCCTTGGACACCGCGTACGGCTGGGTGGGCCGGAGGGGCGCATCCGGCGGGAGCGGCTCGGTCGATTCGCCGAGAACCTCGTCACTCGACATGTAGATCAAACGGGCGGCGGGGACGGTGCGGCGGACCCACTCCGCCAGGTCGATCGCGATCCCCACGTTGCCGGCCAGCGCCTCGGCGGGGCGGTCGAGCGCCTGGTCCACGTCCGTGATCCCGGCGAGGCTGATCACCACGTCCGGGGCCGCCGGGACACGCAGGTTGCGCAGCGATCCGGCCACGATCACGTGCGGCCGCGATCCCGCCTCCCGTAGCCGGGCGATCACCCGCGGCGACGGCGGCTTCCGGTCGACGAGCGAGATGGTCGCGACGCTCCGGCGTGCGAGCAGGGGCAGCAGCGAAGCCGCGACGAATCCCGAAGCCCCGTGAACCATCACGTGCCCGGGCCTGGCCTGGGGTGTCACGCCGTCAACTCCCGATGAGGTCGCCGACCGCTGCGAAGAAGGGGAGGTCCTGGGCGAGCGCGTTGGCCGTCAACCACGCCGTGTCGTAGCCCGCCAGCATCTGACGCGCGAGCCGGGCGCGGCGCCCCCGCCAGAGCGCCACCGCGATGGCGCAGTGCAGGTAGAGGTCCGCGCGGGCCTCCGGCGGGAGGCGCACCTGCCGGCGCAGCGTGGCCGCCTGGCTCGCCCATTCGATCCCGCGGTCGGGATCGAGGAACGCGAGCCGCTGGAGCGCCATGAACGCGCGACGATAACTGCCGCCGAACAGCGCCAGCTCCAGCGCCGCGCGCGCCGCGGTCCTGCCTTCCTCGTCCGGCTCGGCGCCGCCGACGATTTTCTCCACGGCCTTCATCGACACGTCCAGCAGCAGCGCCGCCTGCAGCTCGGGCGCGGATGCCTGGGCCGACAGGATGATGCTCTCCGTCCGCAGCCTCCGTGCGTCCGCCGGGTCGGCAGCAAACCGCGCTCGCGTCCGCTGGATCAGCGCGTCCGCGAGGTGCACCTCCCTCTGCTCGCGCACCGTGGTCCTGCGGCGCCGCGCCCGGTCCAGCAGAGCCCGGGCGTACTCGATCGACCGATCGTCCAGCGCGGGCAGCACATAGCAGAGCCCTTCCGCGATCGTCCCCGCCGCGTCCGCCGCGAACGCCCGGGGCACCTTCTCCCATCGCTCCGTCACGTACCGCGCGAGAGTGCGCCGCTGGTCAAACCGTCCGGCCACGAACAGCAGGTGGCGCAGCACGCGCTCGACCCGCAGCAGCCGCGCCCATTCGTCGCCCTTCACCCCGCTGCTCCAGCCGTCCGTCCTCGTCTCGATCTCGCCGAACCAGTGATCGCAGAGGGGCTCGGCCAGGCGCGAAACCTCGGGCATCTCGAACCGGGAGAGGAGCTGGCAGGCACGCGCAAGGTCCCCTGCGTCGCACCGGAAGATGGAGAGCGTGTCCGGGCGGATCCGCGCCAGCCCGCCGGCGGCCTGCAGGATCTCCTCGATCTTCTGCGTCAGCGATCCGGGATGGACCTCGAACGAACGGAGGTTGAACTGGAGATGGTCGATCCGCGGCTCCAGCGGGTGCCTGAACTTCCACTTATGGGCGAAATGCTGGCGGGTGGGCGACGCGGACTGGAGCGACAGCAGCGCCGACTGGATGTCCACGTCGCGGATGGAGTAGCCGAGGAACCAGAGGCTGAACCGTTGCCCGATCCACTCGAACAGCGCATGGACCGCGTCGGAATCGGTGAACAGCCTCCGGTAGTCGCGGGTGGTGACCGCCGTGGTTCCCACCTCGAGCGAGGTGCCGTGCACCTTGATGATTGCCAGCGGCGCCGCCGGTGGGGAGCCGCCGGGCGCCTTCTCGTACCCCGCCACGAGGTAGTCGAGGATGGACGGAAGCTTGTCCGTGAGCAGGTCGAAGACGGGAGTGTCGGGCCAGATCCGCTCGAGCAGCACGTCGTAGTTGGTGGTCAGCACCAGCGGAGGCGCCATCCGCCGGACGACGGCGACGAGCGGCGAGCGCCGCACGATCTCCTCGTAGGGAAATGCCGTCCCGAAGAGCTGCCCGATCACCTCGTCGGCGGGCTGGCGCGTGCCGACGTTGTCGATGACGATCTGGAGCAGCTCGGGGTACGCCGTGTTGAAGACGCTCTTGGCCTTCCCGAGCGGCGGATGGCCCGAGGTCCGCACCAGCGCGTCGACGAACTCCTCCCAGTCGGGGGATCGCGCCCCCACTTCCGATGCGGCCTGCACCGTGAAGAAGGCGCCCAGGAAGGGTACGACCTCCCCGCGGTGGATGAGCATGGCAAGGTCGACCTCGCCGAGACTCATCTCATTCTTGCGTCTGCGCACGCCGGCAATGCTCCGCGCCCGGGAACGGTGGGTCAATGAAGACTTGCAGACTAGGTGTCCGCTTCCCGTGCACGCAAGCCGCGGCCGATGGAACGCACGATCGATTGCGGCGGCCGGTGATCACCGCGGCGGGTAGATCCGGCGCCAGCTCTCGCTGACCGAGGCGCCGGCGACCGCGCCGAGCAGCGCCCCGACGGCGCCGGCGAGGAGCACGTTCCGCTGCGCCTTGTCGACCGTTTCGTCGCCGACGCCGGCGAGGACGTACCGCACGCCCCCGAAAATCGCCCCTCCGATCAGTCCGCCGAACACGGCACCGTTGGTGCGGCCCTGGCTGACGTCGATCCGCGAGATCCCCGAGAGCGGGATCGTCCTCCGCGACCATCCCTCCTTATCGCCGATGACGAGGGTGTCGCGGGTGAGCTCCCACACGTGGCCGCTGACTCGTTCACCGTACAGCTCGGGCACGGTGACGCGCACGCGCCGGCCGACCGGCAGCGAATCCGCGGGGATCGCCTGCGCCCGCAGCGGGACGGCGGCGAGGAGGAGCAGGAGGGCGAGAAGAACGCGCATGGGTGTGATCCGGGGACGGTGGGCGAAACGTGTCGTGATGCCAATCATAACGAGCGAGCAAATCGAGGAAGGGGGATTTTCCCCGACCGCGTGTGGGATTCGGGAAGGCTCAGGGGATGTCGATGCCGCGCCGGGCGCTGATCACCCGCCACGCGAGATACACCGCGGCCGGCAGGATCCCCACCGCAGTCAGCAGCGCCGGCACCAGCCACAGCCGCTTCCACGTGGCGATGCGCGCGTCCCGCGGCCGCGCGGGATCGTAGAGGACGCGGACGCGCGTCCCCGGCGCGAAGTCCGGCGGCAGGCTCCCGATCCCCTCCGTGAACCGCACCTCCGCGCCACCCGCGGGGGTGAAGGCGACGACGGGATAGTACGCGCCGCCGTTGTCGTCGCTCGTGCGGTAGTCGTTGCCCACCACGGTCCCGGCGACGGTCGGGAGCCGCTGCAGCCGCCGCCACGTCGCCCATCCCTCCGTCCCCCCGATCACCACGAACGGCGCGCCCACCAGGAGCAGGACGAGCAGCACGAGCCCGTGGATGCCGGCGAGTGAGCGGAGGAGCGGGCGGAGCATCCGGCTTGGGCGTGGGGGATCGGGATGGCGGGAGCGGAGATGAAAGATACTGCGCACGGAGAGCGCCCGCGCAACACGCCCACGGTCTGGCGATGAGGTCGAATCGTTTGAGCGGCTGTCGGTGCGGCGTCGGCCACAGATTCCTCGGCCGCCGCGGCACGACGGTGCGGACGCGAGATCCGTCGGGCGGCGGCGCTCGGAATGACAGCCTTGCTGACCGTCAGCGCTCGCGCACGCCGTCGCGGAAGACGCGCACGCCCAGGTTGGCGCCCACCAGCATCAGCCGCGCGCCGGGGGCGGCGTAGCGGCGCATCACGTCGTGCATCACCGGCTCCTCGCCGTCCCACGGATAGCCGTAGACCACGTCGAAGTCGAAGAGCGGGCGGCCGAGCCTGCGGTACGCCGACTCGCCGTCGCCGAGGGTGCCGGTGCGCCCGTCGCCGTCGCGTCCGCGGTAGCGGTAGCCGGCGGGGAAGAGGCTGCCGGCGGCGAACTTCGCGCCCGAGCCGTGCCGCTCCGCCAGCGCGCGCGCCACCTCCACCAGCCGCGGGTCGAGCTCGATCCCGTACGCCTCGAACCCCAGCAGGTCCGCCAGGATGGTGACGACGCCCGTGGCCGACCCCCACTCCAGGAAGCGCAGCCCCGGCGAGCGGAGCGCCAGCAGCCCGCCCAGCACCTCGTCGTAGTCCGCGGGGACGAAGGGATGGAAGTCCCGCCGCCGGACGACGCGGTCGAACCGCTGCCAGATCTCCCGCCCATCCTCGATCACCGCCGCCAGCCGCGCGCGCAGCCCGGCCTCCACGCCCGCCAGGAGCGGGGACGAGGCCGGCGCGGCGCTACGCGTCATCCCCGTCTCCGGCTAGGTCCTCGTCGCCCGGCGCGCCCGTGGGCGTCATCGCCGCCACGTCCAGCTCGCCGTCGCGCGTGACGTCCGACGACGCGCCGCCGGCCTCCCTGCGGGCGCGCTTCTTCTCTTCCTTCTCCTCGCGCTTGCGCTGCTTGTTGAGCTCCTTGCTCCGCTTCTCGGCGCCGTAGTTGGGCCGTCTCGCCATCGCTCCCTCCTTTCCGGGAACCGTGATCGCCGCGGTCCGCCCGACCGCGCGAATTCCGCCCGCATGCTGCGCAAGGAACCGGCCCGCCGGCGGAGACGCAAGAGGGCCACCCCCGCGAGCGGGAGTGGCCCTCGTGGCTCCCCGGCGTGGGCCGGGGTCCGGGTCAGTCCACGCGGACGACGTTCTCGGCCGCGGGGCCCTTGGCGCCCTGCACCGTGTCGAACTCCACGCGGTCGCCTTCGCCGAGCGACTTGAAGCCGCTGCCCTGGATGGCGCTATGGTGGACGAACAGGTCCTTGCCGCCGTCCTCCGGCGTGATGAACCCGAAGCCCTTGCTGTCGTTGAACCACTTCACGGTTCCGGTGGCACGCATACCGTACACTCCTGTGTTGATGACCGACTGCCGAGGGTGCGGTATTTCCGTACTCGCCGACCGTCCGTACTCCGCGGGGAAAGCGCCTCGCGCCGCGGGAGAAACAGGAAAGGGACCGGACAGCAGCTGTCCAGGTCCCCTTGGCTGAACGTTTCTCCTGCACGAAGGATAGCGCCTCGCGCACGGAGTGTCAACGCGCGCGCTCCCGATCGAACGCCGTCGGGGGCGCGAGGCGCTTCGCTACCGCGACGCCGTGTGTCCAGGGGCGGCGGTCACGCGCCAGACGGCGTTGCCCACGTCGTCGGCCACCAGCAGCGCGCCGCGGCGGTCGAGCGCGACACCGACGGGGCGGCCGTAGGTGTTGCCCCACCCGTCCAGGAAGCCGGTCAGCACCTCCACCGGCTGCCCCGACGGCATCGCGCCCTGGAAGGGGACGAAGATCACGCGGTAGCCGCTGCGGGGCTCGCGGTTCCACGAGCCGTGCTGGCCCACGAACATCCCGTGCGCGAACGGCGCGGGAAGCGACGTCCCCGCCGACCAGGCCAGGCCGATCGAGGCGGTGTGCGGCCCCAGCGCGTAGTCGGGCTTGATCGCGCGCGCCACCAGGTCGGGCCGCTCCGGCTTCACCCGCGTGTCCACCGTCTGCCCGTAGTAGCTGTACGGCCAGCCGTAGAACCCGCCGTCGCGCACCGAGGTCATGTAGTCGGGCACCAGGTCGCTGCCGATCTCGTCGCGCTCGTTCACCGCCGTCCACAGCGCGCCCGACTCGGGGACCCACGCCAGCCCGTTGGGGTTGCGCAGCCCCGACGCGAAGACGCGGTGCGCGCCCGTGCGCAGGTCCACCTCCCAGATCGCGGCGCGCCCCTCCTCGTTCTCCATCCCGTTCTCGGCCACGTTGCTGTTCGAGCCCACCGTCACGTACAGCTTCGACCCGTCGCGCGAGGGGAGGATGTTCTTCGTCCAGTGGTGGTTGATGCGCCCGGCGGGCAGCTCCACCACCCGCGTGGGCGTTCCGGTGATGCGCGTCGCGCCCGGGGTGTAGCGGAATCGGACAACGGCGTCGCTGTTCGCGACATAGAAGTCGTTCCCCACCAGCGCCATCCCGAAGGGCGAGACGAGCCCCTCGATGAACGCGGTGCGCACCTCCGCCACCCCGTCGCCGTCGGCGTCGCGCAGCAGGGTGATGCGGTTGGCGCTGGGCACGCCCCCGCCCGCCACGCCCTGCAGGCGGCGGAAGAACCATCCCTTCAGCCCCTTGCCGTCGTCGGGCCGCTCCGGCGCGTTCGACTCGGCCACCAGCACATCGCCGTTGGGGAGCACGTACAGCCAGCGCGGGTGCTCCAGCCCCGTGGCGAACGCGTTGACCGCCGTTCCCGGCGCGGCTTTCGGCGTCATCCCGCGCGGCCAGCCGCGCGCCGGCGAGATCAGCACGTTGGGCAGCAGCCCCACGCGCGGCGGCGGCAGCGCCGGCGAGGGGCCGATGCCCGCCTCCACCGGCAGGCGCGCGCCGGAGCTGCATCCGGCCAGCGCGGCCGCGGCGGCCAGCACCATCATCGAGCGGCGTGGAATCGCGTGCGTCGTCATCGTCATCCCCCCTTCTGAAACGCGAAAGCGCCACCCCCTCCGGCCCCACGGGCGGGGTGAGGGCGTGCCAACGCATTGCAGGTTGTGCACCGATCTCCGTCCGCGGCGCGCCGGGTTTCGTTCGACGGCTTTTCGGGGGGATGATGGAGATGGTTTACGCGGGGATGTCGCCTGACTCCCGGACCGATCGAAGACCACGCTCGATTCCGAATCCGCGGATTGATCGTGCAATCAGACCAACAGAATGACTCACACGGAGGGAACGGAGGGAACGGAGGGAACGGAGGGAACGGAGGATGATGAGCAAATCCTCCGTTCCCTCCGTGTGAGACTATTCTACTTCTATTCTCATCAGATCTATTCAGATCAAATGCACAGCCGCGGGGAGATGGCTACGCGGGGATGACGCCGATCTGCTGCATCAGCCCGAACCGGTCGAAGATCGCGCGCAGCCGCGCCACCCGCCCGTCCGCGATCGCGAGCAGGACGATGGCGGAGACGGTGATGGCGCGGCCGGTGGGCGCGATCCCCATGAAGTCGCCCGTGTGCGTGCCGCGCAGGGTGAAGCGCACCGCCGCCCCGTCGTCCGTGGCGACCACTTCGTCCAGCGTGTGGTGGATGTCGGGGAACGCCGCGTAGAACACGCGCGCGAACGCCGCATGCCCCTCCGCGTCCATCGGCGGGAAGCCGGCGACCTCGGCCTGATAATCGGGCGCGAGCAGCTCGGGCGGGAACGGCCCCTTGAGCCGGTCCTGGCCCATGAAGAAGAGGTGGGGAATCTCCAGCAGGGTGGGTGCGGTCGCCGTCGCGGTCATCGCGCGCCTCCGGGTGAGTGGCTGCCCGGATTACGTCGGCGAAGCGGGTTCGGATCTACGGCGATTCGGAAATTGGGCGGAGATATCGCCTGATCCAACCGGTGAGCTCGGGTTCGGTAGCCTCACCCGCCGCAACCGCGAGCATCAATTCCACCACCGCGGGCTCCGGCGCATCGAGGTCGAATCCGTTCAGGTCGAGGAAGACGGCCATTGCCATGAACCCGATGCGCTTGTTGCCGTCCGTGTACCCATGGTTTCGCGTGAGGCCGAATCCGTATGCCGCGGCCAGCGCGGCGATGTCGCGTTCCTCCGCGTATTCCCACAGGTTGCGTGCTCGCGCGAGCGCCGACTCGATGACGCCGTCGTCGCGGACGCCGTAGAGGCCGCCGAACCGCTTCAGCTGCTGGAAGTGGAGCGCGTCGACCCAGGCGCGCTGCAGCCGGCGCGGCTCGGTCACTTCGCCAGCTCGCGCAGCGCGTTCGAGTACTTCTTGCTGATCCGCGCCTCTGCTTCCATGACCCGGGCGAACTCGGGGTCGTAGGGCGTCAGCAGGATTCCGTGCTCGGTCTCCACCGCATACGCCTTGTCGCCCGGGCCCAGGTTGAGGCGGTCCGTCATCGCCTTGGGCAGAGTGGTGCCCAGCGAACCGCCGTACTGGCGGAAGGTCACTTCCTTGATCATCGGTTCTCGCTCCGAATAGGTTACAACAAATATGTATATTCGCGAGTGAGAGTCAATTCTCCTGCAATCGCAAGAGAGTTGGTCCTCGCTCAGGTCGTCCGGTCCGCCAGTGCCTCCTTGATCGCGGAGGGGGCGCGGTAGATCCCGCGCACCTGCACGGATTCGATCACCTCGCGCGCGAGGTCGGGCGTGACGTCGTCGGCGATCGAGAGGAAGCCGACCACGCGCAGCGCGATGCGGCGGCCGGCCTCGCGGTGGCGCTCCAGCGCGTCGCGGCCGACCACCATCGCGCCGACGACGGAGGTCTCGCGGGCGGCGGTCTCGCGCACGGTGTCGGCGTGCTTCGCCAGCTGGTCGCGGATGGCCACGCGAATGAACTCGGCGCGGTTCGAGTAGAATCCCTGCTCCACCAGCAGCTCGATCTGGCCGAGATCCACCGGCGTAAGGTTGATGGTCAGCTTCTCCAGCTCCGGCATCGGTGCCTCCCGTGTGATTGCCGCCTGTGATGCATCGACATCCACACGGATAACGCGGTGCGGCACTCCTGTCAACATCCCTCTGGATGTTTTCAGGAGTGCCGCAACTCACTTCAGATTCGATCAACTCACCGGATCGATCACTCTTCGGCGACGACCGCGGGCTGCTCGGCCGGCGCCTCGGCCGGTGCTTCGCGGGCGCCGAGGTGGCGCGCCAGCCGCGCCGCCAGCGCGACGATGGTCAGCGTCGGGTTGGCGTAGCCGCCGGTGGGGAACACCGACGAGCTGGAGATGAACAGGTTCTGCAGCCCGTGCACGCGGCAGTTGGGGTCCACGTAGCCGGTCGACGGGTCCGCCGACATCCGTGTGGCCCCCATGTGGTGGTCGCCCGCCTGCGCCACGCGCAGGTCGGTGGAAGTCACGGTGCCCAGCAGCCCCAGCCGCTCCAGCTCGTTCACCACCAGCTTCGCCCCGAGCTCCAGTGTGCGCTGGTCCTGCGCGGTGTGGCTCCACTGCAGGTCCACCCGCCGGTCGCCGAACAGGTCCACGCGGGTCGGGTCGGCGGACAGCGCCACCTGGTTGACGGCCGACGGCACCTGCTCCCAGTTCAGGTTCAGCGTGCCGCCGCCGAACCCGTCGAACCCCACCAGCGCGCGCAGGTTGCCGATGCGGTTGGCCTTCAGCGCGGCCCCGGTGGGCGTCAGCGCGGCGAAGATGCCCGGCGGATACTGCATGTTCCGCCACTTCGCCCAGGGCCATGCGTAGAAGTTCATCACCTCGGGAACGGGACGGCCGCCGCCGGCGAAGCGGAGGGCGCTGACGTTCAGCGGGTGGACCATGAAGTACCGGCCCAGCGTGCCGTACCGGTCGGCCAGGTTCGAGAGGAGCAGCAGCCGCACCGTCTCGATCCCGCCCATCGCCAGCACGAACTGCCGCGCCTGCACCGTGAACGCGGGTCCGGGCCTGCCCGTGGTGTAGTCGATCGCGTTCCCCGTCACCTGCGTGACGATCCCGAGCTGGGTCTCGATCCGCCGCACGTTCGCGTTGCGCAGCACGTGGGTGTTGGGGTCGCGCTGCAGCGCCGGCCCCCACACGATCTGGAAGTCCAGCGCGCCGTCCGGGGTGGCCGGCCCCTGCCCGTTCATCACCGTCCACACCGCCGTCTCCACGTTCGCCGACGGCGTGAGCGGCCGGATGGGCTGGTCGGCCACGCCGGGCCACCAGTCCGCCTGGTCGTAGCGTGTGGGAAGGAGGGTGGAGGGGAGCGAGCAGTAGTAGATCGCGCGCTGGTACCAGGGCTCCAGCTCCGCGCGGCTGACCGGCCACACCATCATCGGGTCCAGGTCGCGGCGGTCGAAGTCGGCGGGCGCCAGCGTGCGCGTCCACCCGCCCCAGCAGTTCGTCGTCCCGCCGTAGACGCGGATGCGCGAGCGGGTGAGGAAGTTGGGGTCGATCGCCGCCATCTCGGGCGACACCCTCCCCTCGTACAGCGTCTGGGCGATGGGGTCGCAGAAGCGGTGCTCGTCGCAGATGTCGTACGTCCCCGCCTCGGTCTGCGGGTGCGTCTCCATCCGCTGCAGCGTCTCGTGGTGGTCGGCGGGGAGCGGCTGGCGGTTGTCGAGCGTGCTCCCTTCCAGCACCAGCACCGTCTTCCCCGAGCCGATCAGCTCGTGCGCCAGCGTGATCCCCGCCGCGCCGCCGCCGATGATGCAGATGTCGGCGCTCAGGACGGCTCCGTCGGCCAGATCCAGGGCATCTTCGACCATGATCTCCCTGCCTTTCGTTCGAGATGAAGGGATGCCGCGAGCCGGCCGCGGCGCGATGAACGTTCGGTGGGGCGGGTCTGGAAGTCTCCTCCGGAATGCTGAAGGGGATGGGGATGAGATCGAGATGGACGCGCGGGAATCGCATCACCGCCCGTGCCGGTCGGGGCGATGGAGATAATCGATTGGGGGATCGGGAGATGGGACGATCGACGCGGGGAGTTCGCGGCGGGGACGTGCAACGGATCGTTGCAGGCTCGGATGTTCCTGTAACGCTCCGGCCGCTGGTGCGCGCGCGATGCTTCCCGCTGGGCGGTCGCGGACGGCTCCATCCCGGTCCACCTCGAAGAATGTGACAGGTCCCCGCGCCCGTCTTGCTGCCGCGATGCGGCCGCGTCATCATCTTCCCGGATCCCCATCTCCCTCACCCGCACCGGGACACCCACCATGCCCTGCGCCCTGATCCCCGCGCTCGCGCTCGCCCTGGCGGCGTGCGCGCCGCCCGAATCTCCCGACACCACCGTCACGGCGTTCGTGGGCGTCACCGTCGTGCCGATGGACACCGAGCGGCTCCTCGCCGACCAGACGGTGGTGGTGCGCGGCGAGCGCATCGTGGAGGTGGGGCCCGCGCGGTCGGTGCGCATCCCCGAAGGCGCGCGGCGGGTGGACGGCCGCGGGAAGTGGCTGATGCCCGGGCTGGCGGAGATGCACGGCCACGTGCCCCCGCCCAGCGCGCCGCCGGCGTACACGGAGCACGTGCTCTTCCTCTACCTGGCGAACGGGATCACCACGGTGCGCGGGATGCTGGGCGCGCCGGGACAGCTGGAGCTGCGCCGCCGCGCGGCCGCGGGGGAGATCGCGTCGCCCACGCTGTACCTGGCCGGGCCCAGCTTCAACGGCCAGTCGGTGAGCTCGCCCGAGCAGGCCATCTCCATGGTGCGCGCGCAGAAGGCGGAGGGGTGGGACCTGCTGAAGGTGCACCCCGGCCTCACCCGGCCGGAGTACGACGCCATGGCGCGCACCGCGCGCGAGCTGGGGATCCGCTTCGGCGGCCACGTGCCCGAAGAGGTGGGGCTGATGCACGCCATCGAGATGGGGCAGGAGACCTTCGACCACATCGACGGCTACGTGGAGGCGCTGGACGGCGAGGAGGGGCCCGTGGACGACGCGCGGCTGGCGGAGGTGGTGCGCCGCACGCGCGAGGCGGGGGCGTGGGTGGTGCCGACGATGGCGCTGTGGGAGGTGCTGTACAACACGGCCGACCTGGACTCGCTGCGGGCCTATCCCGAGCTGCGCTACGTGCCGCGGCAGCAGGTGGAGGCGTGGATCAGCGCCTTCCGCCAGCGCGCCGCCAGCCCGCAATTCGATGCCGCCGCGAGCCGCAACGTGATCGCCAACCGCCTGCGCATCCTGGGCGCGCTGCACCGCGGCGGCGCCCGCATCCTGATGGGGACCGACGCGCCGCAGCAGTTCAGCGTCCCCGGCTTCTCGCTGCACCGCGAGCTGCGCCGCATGTCGGCGGCGGGGATGAGCCCGTTCGCCATCCTCGCCTCGGGCACGCGCAGCGTGGGCGAGTACTTCCGCGGCCAGGACCGCTTCGGCACGGTCGCCGCCGGCCAGCGCGCCGACCTGCTGCTGCTGGACGCCAATCCGCTGGCCGACGTGGCGAACGTCTCCCGCATCGCTGGGGTGATGGCGCGCGGCCGCTGGCTCCCGCGCGCGGAGATCGACGCGGGCCTGGAGCGCATCGCCGCCGCCTATCGGTAGACTGTCCGATGCGGATCAGCGCACCGTGCGGTACTCGAACCCGGGGTAGGTGAAGGCGGGCTCGATCAGCTCGCAGTCACGCTCGCTGCCGCCGTGGCGAAGCACATCCCCGCGCCAGTAGCGGGTGACCGTTTCCGCCGTCGCGTCGACGATCGCGTTCGCCTCGTCCTGACGAAGGCCGAACCGCATCGACTGCGAGAGGAAGTTTTCCCGGGTCGCCAGGCGTCCCAGGCGGCCGCACTCCATGGCCAGGCGGCGCTCTTCCAGGCCCTGCCGCGAATTCGGCGTGAGGTCGTAGACCGGCGCGAGCCGCCACTCCCGCGAGGGGGCGATGACCGCGTGGTTCCGCGGGTGGTCGTCCACGTTGCAGATCAGGGCGTTCAGCACCATGCGGCGGAACAGCTCGGCCCTGTCCTCCCGCGGCCGCGCCGACCATCGCTGCAACTCGTCGGCAAGCAGCACGTACGACCAGCCACGGCGATCGGTCGGCGCGTCGTCCGCGCCCAGCACGGTCAGCGCGCTGGCCATGCGGTGCCGGAGGTAGCCGGGGTGGGCATCCTCCCCGGCCACGCGCTCGCGATCGAACCGCTTCACCAGGAGAACGGACTCGGAGCCGACGCGCTCCACCCTCGCTTCGGGAACGCGGATGCCGCACCGGGCCGCCAAGCTCAGCATCGCGGCTTCCACCGGGGCGTTGCTCCACCGGTCGCCGCGCTGGGGGAACTTGGCGATCCAGAGCCCGGCGTCATCCTCCACCACGTTCTTTGGGCGGGCGCCTCCGAGCGAGCTCCCCGGGTCGAGCAGGTCGAGGATCTGGGGAGGCACCGGCTCGCCGGGACGGTCCTCCTCGATCAGCGCCGCGGCCCGGCGAAGCTCCGTCAGCTGTACCACGCGGTTGAATTCGCGCACGGGCGCGGGCGGAACAGAGCCTCGCCCGAACGACAGCGCGCCCGCGCGGTCCTGGGGAGATTCGAGCAGGAAGTCGACCTCGTCGAGATCCTGCCGCCCCACGATGCGCTCGATCACGCGCCGTCCCCACGCGTCGGGCGCAGCGTCGCGAAGTGCGCCGAAGACGCCGTTCAGCCGGGTGGTTTCGTACACCGTGGGCGCGATCGGGAGGTGGATCGGGTCCAGCGGCACCGCGTCGATCCGCTCGCGGTAGCTCCGCCCGTAGACGAACCGGCCCATCGGTATCCCGGCGTGCGTCTCCGCCCGCTGGTATCGCCCGCACACCACCGTCTCGAGCGTGCCGGGGAGCTGCACGTAGACGAAGCACTCGCGGCCGGCCGCCATCAGAAGTCGTCGTCCAGGGGCGCCGGCCTCCGGGCGCGCGTGCCCAGCCGCGCGGCCTCGAGCGTGGCTCCCTCCACGTCCCGGTCCGGTGCGGCGATCCGCGCCACGTCGGCGTGGAGGCCGAGCGCCCAGAGAACGGCCACGTAGGCGCCGATGCCGGTGCCCGCGCGCCCATGCTCGATGGCGATCACGGTCGCGCGCGTGATCCCCGCCTTCGCGGCCAGGTCGGCCTGTCGCCACCGGCGCCTGAGCCGCGCGGCGGCGATGTTCTGGCCGAGCTGGTTCAACACTTCGTCAGCCGAGGCCGGCATCGCGTGGGTATAGGTGATCTGCTGCTTTTCGCGAGGCATGGGCGTTTTCTGCTGGTTCGTTGCAGTCGATTATATTGTCCTTATCTAAAGTTTAAGTCAATTATTTTGGACTCATATCCTCATTACAGGCATTTTAGGTAGAAAGAAAAGGGCCTCACGCGGAGACGCGGAGGACACGGAGAGAGCTTCTCCGCGCCTCCGCGTCTCCGCGTGAGGCTCTGTCGTTCAGGGGATGGCGATCAGAAGCGGGTGAGCGTGCCCGCGCCCGTGTCGTAGCCGGCGACGCGCGTCCACGCGTGCGCGGCGCCGGAGGGGCGGACCGCCCAGAAGTCGAAGTCGGCGTACCGGCGGTCGCCCGCGGCGTTCAGCACCGTCCAGCCCGTGGCGCCGTAGAACGACCCGGCCGTGGCCACGAACCTCGCCGCCAGCTCGTCGGTGGACACGGAGCGCGGCGAGGCGAGGTACGCCTGCGCCGCCACCCACACCGCGTCGTACACGGCCAGCGCGAACGCGTCGGGGTCCGCGCCCGTGCGCGCCTTGATGCGCGCGGCCAGCGGCTGCCACTTCGCCTGCGCGGACGGGGCAAGCCCGAACAGCGGGGCGGGGAAGCCCACCTTCTCGGCGAACGCCACGGCGGCGGGGCGCGCGAGCAGGGCGCTGCTCTGGGCGATGCCGTCGGCGCCGTACCAGCGCACCGAGCCGAGCACCGGGTCCGCCGCGGCCAGCGCGAACACGTCGGTGGTCTCGTCGAACCCGGCGTAGTACACGGCCACCTGACTGGCGGGGCGGCCGGCCAGCGCCTGCTGCACCTGCGTGGACAGCGCGGTGAGGGTGGCCGCGAAGCTCGTGGCCGAGGCCGCGTACTCCACCCCCGCCGACGCGCTCCCGCCCCGCGCGGCGAAGCTCGCCGCCGTGGCCGTGTGCAGCCCCTGGTTGCCGGCGTCGCCGCGCCAGAGGGGAATGACGGCGCGGACCCCGTCGTCCCACATCAGCGCCGCCGCGGCCACGCCCTCCAAGCTGTCGGCGGCGGTGAAGCGGAAGATGCGGTCGTTCGCCACGGCCAGCGTGCCCGCTGTGCTCGACTGGCTCACCATCATCACGGGGTTGGCGTCGACGTACGGCTTGAGCGTGGCCAGCTCCGCGCTGGACTGCGGCCCGATCACCACCTGCACGCCGGCCGCACGCAGCGACTGCAGCGCTGCCAGCGCGGTGGCCGGGTCGAGCTTGCTGTCGCGCACGTCCGCGCGGAAGGTGATGCCGCGCCCGGCCGCGTACGCGTTCACGTCGGCCACGGCCAGCTCCATCGCCGCCTGGCTGGCCACGCCGAGCGTGGCCCAGTTGCCGGTGAGGGAAAAGACGCCGCCCAGCACCACTTCGCGGTCGTCCGCGCCGGTGCTGTCGGTGCAGGCGGCGGCCGCCGCAAGAGCCAGGCAGGCGGCGGCGCGCGCAACGGTCCTGCCAATGCGCCGCGGCATCGGCGGCGCTGGAAGATGGATCATCGGTGATTTCTGGAGGAAGGACGAGGCAGGGTGGGGCAGGCCGACGTGCATCCGCTCGGCGCGACGGAAACATCAGCCCTCGGGCGTTTCCTGGCAAGGCGGGGATGGGATCCAGATCTCACGAAGAGCAGCAGAGGCAGCGGAGAACCGATCGGTTCTCTGCTGCCTCTGCTGCTCTGCGTGAGGCCTTGGTTTTCGGGATGGGGATCAGAACCCGATGCGGCGCGTCTCGCGCGAGAGCATCGACATGTCGTCGTCGATGTCCTCGGGGAGGAGCGTGGTCAGCTCCTCGATGGTGACGGCGCCGTCGTGGGCCGCGCGCGCCGCCATCCGCGCGTACGCCTGCTCGAAGAGCGAGCGGGCGAACCGCGCGTTGCCGAAGCCGGGCTTGTCGGCGGCCTTGGCGAACACCCGCGCCGCCGTCTCCTGCGCGCCCTCGCCCAGCTCCAGCCCCACGTCCTTCGCCATCCGCCCGAAGATCTCGGTCAGCTCCTCCGGCGAGTAGTCGGGGAAGTTGACGTACGTCTTGAAGCGGCTGCGCAGGCCGGGGTTGGACTCGATGAAGTCCGTCATCTCCTCCTCGTAGCCGGCCACGATCACCGCGAAGTCCTTGCGGTGGTCCTCCATCGCCTTCACCAGCGTGGAGATGGCCTCGTGGCCGAAGTCCGAGTCGAAGCGCGGCGTCAGCGCGTACGCCTCGTCGATGAACAGCACGCCCGGCCGCGTCTTGCTGATCACCTCCTGCGTCTTGATGGCCGTCTGGCCCACGTAGCCGGCCACCAGGTCCGAGCGGCTGGCCTCGGTGAACTTCGACCCCGGCAGCGCCCCCACCGCCGCGTACAGCCGGGCGATGATGCGCGCGACCGTCGTCTTCCCCGTCCCCGGCGGGCCGGTGAACACCAGGTGGAGGCCGGGCTGCACCGCCTTCAGCCCGGCCTTCTCGCGCTCGGTGTTCGCCTGCACCACCGCGATCACCTTGCGCACCTGGCCCTTTACTGGCCCCAGCCCCACCAGGCTGTCGAGCTCCGCCAGGATGTCGGCCACCGTCTCGGCCGGCGGCGTGGTGGTGGCCGTGGTGGCCGCGGTCTGGCCGGCCGCCTGCTCGGTGGTCTGCGTCTGCGACGCCCCGCCGGCCGCCGCCTCGCCCCCCTCGAACGCCTTCCGCAGCGCGGCCACCCCGTCGTCGTCGGACTTGATGGTGTCGAGCAGCGCGTTGGCCTCGTCGGAGAGCTTCGGCGTGGCCCCGTACGAGCTGCCGGGCGGCTCCAGCGCGCGCTTGGCGGGCGCGAAGAACGCCTGGCAGTCCTCGCGCTCGCGGAAGCGCTTGGCCAGCGCGAACAGCACGTGGCGCGGCTCCACCGCGGGGTGCGAGTTCGCCTTGGCCGCCGAGACCGCCGCGTCGTGGATGGCCGTGCGGATCATGCTTCGCTCCTCATGCGTAGTCGGACAGGCGCTTGCCGCCGAACTTGCCCTTCAGCTCGTCGTCGAGGTTGTCGGCCGTGCCCAGCATGGCGTACAGCGCCGACGACAGCTCCTCCTCGTCCAGGTAGTCGCCCAGCAGGGTGTGCGACATCATCAGGAACAGCTTGCCCGGGGCCGACTGGTCGTCGTGCGCGGAGAGGTGGCCGAAGTAGTAGTTGCCCCCCTGCTTGGCGATGTACTCGAACAGCTGGGGCGACGGGTCGACCTCCCACAGGAGCGGGCAGGAGAGCTGCACCAGCGAGGCGGGGTCGCCGTCCTTGTTGGTGCCCCAGTCCTGCACGCTCACGTTCACGCGCGTGCTGACGTCGGTGAAGGTGACGGTGATGGTGTTGCCCTGGATCCCGATGCGGAGCCCCATGGGCCCGGTAAGGATTCGCTGCACCTTCATCATGGTCTGGTCGGCACTGGCCACGGAAACCTCCCTCGGTGGGTGGTGAGCACGGCTGAAACCTGCGGACTCGGAGGATGGGGCCGGGCGCGGAAGTGCGCAAGCGATTCGATGCGATTTGCGGTGCGGAGCCGCGATCCTCAGCCGTTCGGTTCGTGTTCCATCCCTTCGCATATTTCGCCATCGAAACGCGGCGCGATCGGGTCCCCGAATCCGGTATGCAGATCGCCGAGCGCACGCTGCTCAAGCCAGCATCGTATCCCCCGGTGGAGCAGCTGCGCGCGCCGGCACGGTGATCCG
The DNA here is from genome assembly GCA_036377595.1 of Longimicrobium sp. Classification (NCBI taxonomy): domain Bacteria; kingdom Pseudomonadati; phylum Gemmatimonadota; class Longimicrobiia; order Longimicrobiales; family Longimicrobiaceae; genus Longimicrobium; species Longimicrobium sp. Next base: position 20,532 of record DASUYB010000041.1, read on the forward strand.
CCGCGATCGGCGCGCCTCGCGGAGGAGGCGCGCCGGTCCGGCGTTCACCGCCAGCGCAGCCAGTTCGTGGTGTCGAGGGTGGGATTGCTGCCGATGGGCTCGCGCCTGCGCTCGCCCTGACTGGCCTGGATGCGGTTCACCACGATCACGCCCAGGGCGCCGACGAACGGCAGCATCCAGGCGAACAGCAGCTGGTACCTCCGCTGATCGCCGGTCAGCAGGCGGTCGCGCAGGACGAGAACCGTCGCGGCGCAGTCCAGGAGCGCCGCGGCGAAGGCGAGAAGAGCAATCGTCAACAAATCTGGATCCTCCTTCCTGACATGCTCTGCCGCATGACAGTACGAAGGGGTACGGATCCAGGTTTCCCGCGATGCGCATAAGAGTATGTCCCGCAAGGAAGTTGCACCCTGCGGGATCGATTCTCCTCTGCCTCCGCCGGATTGATCGTGGCTGCTGTTGCTGGCGGACGAGGTGATCAGTCCTGCACGAAGATGCCCTTCGTCCGCAGCTTCTTCACCAGCGCGCCGACGCTCTTCTGGTCGCCGTCCAGGCGCAGGATGGTGCGCGTGACGGCGGACACCTGCGATCCGCCGAGCGCGGTGATCCGCGCCGCCGTCTCGGAGTCGGGGCACTCCACCAGCACGGCGGGGCGGATGCGGACGCGGCGCGTGCCGCCGAACCAGTCCTTCACCTGCCGCGCCACGTTCACCGGCACCGGTGCGCGCGACACTCCGCCCAGCGTCTTCAGCATCGCTTCGGCGGTGATGCCGGACTCGGCGGCGCGCAGCACGGACGCGCGGGTGATGCGGAAAAGCGCGCCCACGTGCCCCGTGCCCGTGCGTTCGGCCAGCCGCGCCAGCTCGGCCTCGATCCGCGGCGCGGCGGAAAGGAAGACGATCTCGAAGTCGGGCTGCACCACCACCTCGCCGTCCACGTCGGCGGAAAAACGGAAGTCGTCCGTGCCGCCGAGCAGGTAGCGCCCCGCGTCGGTGATGTCGAACGCCAGCCTGCCGTCCTCCGTCCGCCCGAGCCGCGCGCCGCCCAGCGGCACCAGGCGCAGCCGCAGGAACGCCTCCAGCATCTGCGCCCAGATCGATTCCCACCCCTCGCGCGTGCGGGGCGTGCCGTAGTAGCCGGCGTGGTTGCGGAGGTACGCCGCGTCGGCGCCCAGCAGCGGGTTGTGGAGCTCGGCGTGGTGGCGGAGGAACGTCTCCACGGGAATCATCCCGCCGGAGGGGAGGGAAAGGAGGGCGGCGGAGAGCGCGGCGCGCAGGTCCGGCTTGTCGTCGTGCATGGGGAACGGCAGTCGCACGGCCAGGAAGTCGACCTTCTCCCGCGACGCGCTCCATCCACCCGGCGTGCGCTGGGTGGACGCCCGGTACCTGGCCAGAACCCGCTGCAGCCGCTCGCCCTCGGACAGGGCGAGCCATGCGCGACCGGCCGGCGTGGCGGAGAGCTGCCACTTCTCCCGCTCGTTGGTGATCTTCGCCAGCCCGAGTACCGTGAGCGCCTCCACCGCCATCGCGATGCGCAGCGTCATTGCGCGCTGGTCCGTCGTCTCCCGCTCGTCGTCCTCGTCGTCGTCCTCGTCGATCTCGAACAGGAGCGCCTCGGCCCACGCGGGCGGGCGGGGGAGCCGCGCCGCCAGCGTCCGTTGCGCGCGGACGTACAGGCTCCCGTCGCCGCCGCGCACGGGGATGGGCTCCGCCGCCGCGTCCACCAGCACGGTGGTCATGTCGGAGATGCGGAACGGCGCCTCGAAGACGGCGGTCACCGTCACCGGAACGGGTGCGGACGGAGGCGGTCCCAGGCGGCGGAGGATGGAGGGAAGGAGCCCCACCACCACCCCGGGATCGTCGTCGCGCCGCAGCGAGACGAAGAGCAGCAGGTAGCGCAGCCCTCCGCGGAGCGCCGCCAGCCCCAGGTGCGGCGGAACGCCCGGGAGCAGCCGGCCGAAGTCGCGGAGCGGGATGCCGTGCGGGTGATCGGCCAGCGCGTGCAGGAGCCGCCGCAGCGCGTCTCCCGCCGCCGGCGACGCGAGGCGCGGCTTCTCGGTGCGGGGCAGGTGCGCGTGCTCCCACTCGAGCAGCGGCGTGCCCGGGGCGGCGGCCAGGAACCCTTTCAGCCAGTCGACCGACGACACCATCGCCGCCACGGCGCCGCGGTCCACCCAGTGGTAGGGCGTATGCTGCCGCCCCAGGAGCGCGTTGGACTCCTCGACGCTCAGCTGGTCCTGCACGTACATGTCCGAGAGCGCGCCGCCCAGCCCGTCCAGCGGCCGCAGCCGGTCCATCGCCCGGAGCGCGACGAGGAGCGGCCGCAGCTCCGGCGCGTGGGCGTAAAGGCGCCCCTTCGGCCCCGGCGGCGTCACGAAACCGGCCGCGACGAGCTCGCCCGCGGCCGGGCCGAGCACCGACACGTCGGCCGCCTGCCCGGGCTTCATCGCCACGAACGCGCTCCGCGCCGCGGGCGAGAGCGCCTCCCAGCGCGGCAGCGCGCCGAGCACCTCGCTCCAATCGAGATCCGCCAGCCTCATCGATCCCCCGGAATTGTTCGTCTCCTCATCTCATCTCACTTCGCACCGAGCCCGGGTGAAGCAGGGTGCTCCCCGACCGGATCACGTGCGGACGCGGCTATCGATCCTTCGGCCTGCAAACGTTTGCGCAGACGCTGATTACGGTCTGTCCGGCCTCAGGATGACGTCAGCGTGGGGTCCGTCGGGTCCATCGACCAGATCCGGATTACGTATCAGCATCCGCGCACTCATATCAGCACTTTCCTCAGATCTCCCGCGCATCCGCGATCCGGTACGCGTATCCCTGCTCGCAGAGGAAGAGCTGGCGCTTCATCGCGTACTCCTGCTCCTCGGTGTCGCGGCTGACCAGCGTGTAGAAGTGCGCCTGGTTGGCGCCCGGCTTGGGGCGGAGGATGCGTCCCAGCCGCTGCGCCTCTTCCTGCCGCGAGCCGAAGGTGCCGGAGATCTGGACCGCGACGGCGGCGTCGGGGAGGTCGACGGCGAAGTTCGCCACCTTGCTTACCGCCAGCACGGGGATGCGCCCCTCGCGGAAGTCGCGGTAGAGCGTGTCGCGCCTGCGCTGCCCCGTGGTGCCGGTGAGCACGGGCACGCCGAGCTGGTCCGCGATCCACGCGATCTGCTCCACGTACATCCCGATCACCAGCGCCGGTTCGCCGGCGTGGCGCTCCAGGATGCGGCGGACCACCGGCAGCTTGTCGGGGTTCTCGCTGGCGATGCGGAACTGCTGCCGCGGCTCCGCCGTCGCGTACGGCATCCGCAGTGATTTCGGCAGGGGCACCCGCACTTCGGTGCACTCCGCCTTCGCGATCCATCCCTGCCCCTCGAGCTCCTTCCACGGCACGTCGGCCTTCTTGGGGCCGATCAGGGCGAAGACGTCGTCCTCGCGCCCGTCCTCGCGGACCAGCGTGGCGGTCAGCCCCAGGCGGCGGCGCGCCTGCAGCCCGGCCGTCACCTGGAAGACGGGGGCGGGAAGGAGGTGCACCTCGTCGTACACGATCAGCCCCCAGTCGCGGCGGTCGAACAGCTCCAGGTGCCGGAAGGGCGCGTCCGCCTTCTCGCGGTGGGTGAGGACCTGGTAGGTGGCCACGGTCACCGGGCGGATGTCCTTCGCCAGCCCGCTGTACTCGCCCACCTGGTCCTCGTGCAGCGTGGTCTTGTCCAGCAGCTCGCCGATCCACTGGCGCACGGCGGTCACGCTGGTGGTCAGGACCAGCGTGGAGCTGCCGACGCGTGCCATGCACTCCATCCCCACCACCGTCTTCCCGGCGCCGCAGGGGAGGACGACCACCCCGCTCCCGCCGCGTTCGCTCCCGCCTGCGTGGAAGGCGCCCGCCGCGTCCGCCTGGTAGGCGCGCAGGGTGAACGACTCGCCCGCCCGCGTGGTCTCGCGGAGGGAGATGGGGAGCGGCTCGCCCTGGGTGTATCCGGCCAGGTCCTCGGCGGGCCAGCCGGCCTTCACCAGCGCCTGCTTCAGCCGCCCGCGCTCGGCCGCGGGAACGCGGAAGGTGGCCGGCGAGATGCGGTCGCCCAGGTGCGTCGCCACCCCGCGGATGCGGCCGACGAGCTCCGCCAGCTCCGGCTCGTCGGCCTCCAGCACCAGGCCTTCCGCCCCGCGCACCATCCGCAGCCGCCCGTAGCGCGTGGCGGCGTCGCGGATGCTCGTCTCCACGACGGAGGGGACGGGGTATTTCGAGAACTCCTGGAGCGCGCCCACGATCTCGTCCGGACCTGAGCCGGCCGCGCAGGCGTTCCAGACGGAGAGCGGGGTGATGCGGTAGGTGTGGACGTGCTCGGGGCTCTTCACCAGCTCCGCGAACGGGGCGATGCGGTCGCGCGCCTCGGCGAAGCGCGGGCTCCCGACCTCGGCCAGCACGGTCTGGTCGCCCTGCACGATCAGCGGGTTGTCGGGGCGGTACTGCGTCACGCGGGAAACGGCGGGGATGTGGATGGAAGGACGGGCGTGTGCCGTGGACGGGTCAGTCTAACGAATGGTGGCGGAGGATGAAAGTAGGCGCGGTGAACGGGTGCGCCGGAGCCGCGGGACCGCCGCGCTCCGGCGGCAGTCCCGGGGCGCGTGGCGCCGATGACTATTTCTGGCAGATGATGTTGAGCACCGCCGGTGTGGCGATGTAGTCGTCCCAGAATCCCTTCCCGTACTTCTCCTCCAGTTCCGGGGGGATCAGGTAGGGCTCGATCTTCCAGGAGCGGAATCCCACGGTCCGGAATGCCTCCTCGTAGGCTTCCCAGGGGAGCCAGCTGAAGTCGAACTCCACCGTTCTATCGCCCAGGAACAGCGTGGCATGCAGCGTCGATCCCTCGTGGAGGGTCTCGCCCACGAGGTCGTGCCTGACGCCGTATTTGCTCAGGTCGCGGGTGGGTTGCGCCGGGAGGAGCGGATTCGCGTTGCCCGTCACGAAGTGCTGGCCGGGCTCGAGGTTGTCGTAGATCGTCCGCGCCATCCCGAGGAGCTCTTCGCGGCTGCGGGCGTAGTTCAGCAGGTACGCGGCCGTGACGCGATCGAACGAGCCGATCCTGCCGAGCGCCGCGACGTCCGCCACGTGGTATTCGATGCCCAGCGGCTGCGCCTCTTCCTGCCGGCGGGCCAGACCGACCATCTCCGCCGAGACGTCGACGCCCACCACGTGCCCGGCTCCCCAATGCTTGAGGAGGCGCGTAACCAGCCCGTTGCCGCAGGCCAGGTCCAGGACGGAAAGGCCGGTGACGTCGCCCAGCCGGTGACGGAGCGAGTACCACTCGGGCTCGCGGATCGGCAGGAGGCCGGCGATCTCCTGGTACTCGCGGGCAATCGTGTCGTACTGCGCCATGGGTCCTCCTTGCAGCGAAGGGGGGACTGCATGGATGTATGGATGATTGTCCCTCGCATTTGGCGCCAGAGTTCCGCAGCGGGGCGGGGGACTGGAGGTCGGGGATCAAGGCGGCGTCGCCCAACCGCGGCTGGCGCAACGAGTCGTCAGCGCGCGGGGTGGCTCCTGGGGAAAGCGGGAAAGAAGAAAGTGAGGACGCGGTAGAGCTTTGCCCTCCGCGTCCGTTTTCGTGCGGCTATTTGTGACAGGTGATGTGCATCGCCGAGGGTGCGGCGATGTACTCGTCCCCAGAAGCCCTCGCCGCGCTTCTGTTCCGAGTCCGGGGGGATCAGGAACGGCTCGATCTTCCACGAGCGGAATCCCACCGTCCGGAATGCCTCCTCGTATGCCTCCCAGGGCAGCCAGTGGAAGTCGAAGTTACCCGCCTGCCGAGCGGGATGGAAGGCAGCACGTATGGAAGACGGAAAGCGCCCCGCGGCCGACTGCCGCGGGCCGCGTCTTCTGGGGTCCCGAGCTCAGAGTCCGAACCGCTCCGTCACCTGCCCGGCCAGCTCGGCCTCGGTCATGGTGGGCTCGACGGCGATCACCTGCAGGTCCAGGCGCCTGGCCTCCTGGTGCAGGCGCTCGGTGAACATCCGGTCGCGCTCGAGCAGGTTGCCCAGCGCCCGGTCCGGGTCGCTGGTCTTCCGGGCGATCTCCCACAGCGTGCCTCGATTGTCGAACGCGGCCCGGCGGAACCCGGGCGTCGGCAGGAGCCAGACGGCGTGGCGGGGGTCGGCGAGGAGCGGCTTCACCAGCCGCGGCAGCAGGCGGAAGCCCTCCGCGATCACGCCGGGCCGCGTGGGAAGGCGCAGGAGGTCTTCGAGGATGAGGTGGAAGCCCTCGCCCCGGAACCAGTGGAAGGTCTCCAGCATGGTTTGAGGAGGCCGGTTCAGCCATCGCTCGTCCATGTCCATGGCGGCGAACGCGGCCAGCAGCGGCGAGTCGCCGGGAGCGCTGCGGCGGGCATGGTCCGGCATGACCTCGTCGGTGGAGTAGAGACGCAGCCCGTGCCGTTCCGCCAGGCGGCGGGCGATGGTTGACTTGCCGGCGCCGCTCCCGCCCCCGATCCAGTAGACGTGCGCCAGCCGTTCCCGCAGCGCAGCGGCATCGGTGGTCTCTCCGGGCCCAGGTTCGCGTCGCATCCTTCTCGCGGGGCGGCCGTCAGCCGGGCAGCGGCCGGGCGATCAAGTCCTGAAAGCCCGCGAAGAATTCCCCCACGTCGAGGCCGTCGACCAGTGCGTGGTGCACCTCCACGCAAACCGGCACGTACCAGGCCCCGCCTTCCGCGTACCGCTTGCCGAAGGTGAGCTTGGGGACGGAGTCTTCCCGCCGCATCGCGTTGGTGAACGAGGTGAAGCGGATCCTCAAACGCAAGGCGGTAGGTCAGGTTGGCAATGAGGGAGCCGAGCGTTTCGCCGCGTACCGGAATGGAATTGTCCTCCCTATCTGAGTATCGATAATATGTGGTGGCAACGCCACCCGAATCGTCAACGCCGGCAAACAGTTCTTGTTCGTCGCTGTCCGGCTTCAAAGGAATAAACAAGTTCCTTGCACAAATGAATGTTGCAACGTCGGCAACACAAACTGCATCGGGAAGAAGTGCGGGGTGTGGTGAAAGCTGATGAAAGCTGTCAATTGATTGTTCTATTCGCGCTTCCACCGTGTCCTGATCTCCACGCCAAGAATGTGAGTGCGCGAGTAAGCCGTAGTAAATCGGACGGATCAGTTCGAGGTAGGGTGTCCCGGTGCGACGTTCAAATAACTCCTTGATGGTCTGTGCGTTGGAAAAAAACTTTTGGAGGTCGGTGCGACGTAGGCGGAGCTTGCATTCGAACGCAGCAACCACGCCTGCCGCAAAGTAGTACTTCTCCTTCCGGAGTGCATGTGGATAATGCGGCTGAAGGACGAGAACATCTACTTGCGGACTGCTATCCCCCAGTTCGTTGAGTATGCGACCCTTCGTTACAACAGGGTAAGTGGCTGGAATCCAGCTTCGGAGAACCTCAGCCCAAGTCTCCTCAACCTGATCACCCGCCGTTCCAGGGTCTTCGTGGACGCGCCTTGTCACCCGCTCAAAATCTCCCGCGAGTTGCCGTTGAAGGTCCACCATATAGTCGGAGAACTCATGCCTCACTTGGTCGCTCGAGATACGCTCTCGCCACCGACGTGGCATTTCGAACTGAAGCCAGTAGTTGCGGTTCATTCGCGATTTAGTTCTGAGATGAGAGACTCCAATTCGCGTATTCGTGCACGCGCGATTTGTGTGAGCGCCGATCTCCACTCACCCGGCGGAGAGCGGAACGCAGAACTGGATCGATCGAGTCGAGCCCTTGCAACGGTGCTTACTGACACTCCCGCTGCCTCCGCGATTTCATCAGCCGTTATCCGCCGCGTCAGAATATCGCTCGCAGTCTTGAAATCCATGCTCAAGCTCCTTTGGATAGAGCGGCATTGACATCAATCCCTCATGGACATACCATTCTATCCAGTAGGGCGAAAGCAAGGCTGGCCGCTCTCCCGCCAAGAAGATTCGACCAGCCTCTCACGCGAACCGACCCGAAGGCCGTCCGCTCGCCAACGTTAGCCCTGCCTGGCGGCCAAGGTCAAGAGGATTGGAGGCCACGATGCGCGCTGACCAGACCACCGCCGCCCCCGCTCCCGCCGCCGAGCAGCAGCCCGCCTACACCATCGCCAAGCGGAAGGACACCCACTGGTGGGAAGTGCGCGATCCCGCGGGCGAGTTGGTGTGCCTCACCGTGTACCGCCGCGGCGCGCGCGAGGTGGTGCGGCTGCTCGCCGCTTGACGCGGAGGCAGTGTCGGACGCTCGGTGGCCGCGGATAAAACCCTGCGGCTGCCAGCGTATTTAGTACGAGTCTGAGGCGAAGTATCAGAATCAGCTGCTGGACTGCATCCGTTTGGAAAGATTCGCGTCCTCCACCTACGGTAAGGAACGGAATCGGAATCAGATGTGACGAGAGCAAATGCGAAATTTTGCCGGGTGGGCGAATGCCTCACGGACCTCTATTCCCACTGTACGCGAGCAGTCGATTGCCGCCTTTCGGTCCGCCGCATTCATCTTCAGGCCAAGAATGACCCCTACCATCGCGCCCTCGCCCAAATTGTGCGTAGTGTCGCCTGTCTTCGAGACGACACGGACCTCACGTTCATACCTCCACGAATTTGCCTTCATAAAAAGAGCATCGACGATCGTTGCGGGAGTTAGCCGAGGGCGAGCGGCCAAATACTGAACTTTACGGCACCGGTTGAGGAATGGATCGCGAGCAGTATCGAAGATTAACACCGCACCGGTGTGATTATGAGCATAATGTGCCCACATTACTGGGCAGTCGCTCCTGGTCGACATCGAGAATATACCAATCGCGGAGAGTTTAGCGTTGACCCGGGTCGCGATTTCCTGGCGAGTAGCGTTGGAATATCGGTGCTCCTCATCTTGGGCTAAAGCATAGAACGGCAGAGCCTCTTCAAACTCCGCTTGGTCATACACTGCCTCCAGCACACGCAGGAACTCGTCATCTATATTCTCATACTTGCTGTACTTATGCTGGAATGGACCGATCGATTGAGATGCGGCCCAGATCTCCTTCATGTCGCGGGCAATGTTTAAAGAGAGTAATCTCGCCCTTTGGGTCATCTGCCATGCCTCTGTCACGCCTTCCTCAAATTGATGCTCTGAAAGCCTGATCGGATGTATAAGCTCGGCCGGGTCGTTCAGCCGGTCCTTCTTGGGTACGAAGATGCGTTGCTGCAGGACTGAATCAAATGCGTATTCGGTCCAACGTGTGTACTTAAAGGTGATCATGCCGTTGAGAGGTCTATGGTGGAAGAGGATGGGGTGCGGCCCTGGTTATCGGGTTAATTCCATCCTAGGTTGTCCCGATGTCAACCAAACATGTGGAGGCAACCGTCCTACTCACCACATTTTGGGTTTTCACTCGGTGATATGTTGAGTTGTGTGCCTGTTATTACTCCGGACGATAAATAGTTTGCATATTGCAGACTGGAGCGATATATTGGGGGCATGGAAAATCGTGATGCGCGGTCCCTGTCCCCGGCTGCCCAGGAAGAAAAGCGGCGCATCGCCGTGCACGCGGTGCGAACG
>DASUYB010000042.1 GCA_036377595.1 Longimicrobium sp.
TCCCCGAGGTGTAGATGACGTAGGCGAGGTGGTCGGGCGAGAGCCCCGCCGGCCGCGGATCGGCGGCGGGCAGATGCGCCCACGCCGCTTCGTCGGCGGGGTCGAGCACCGGCACGCCGGCCGCCGCGAACCGCGCCGCCAGCGCCGACGACGCCAGCAGCACCGCGGGGCGGCTGTCGGACAGCATGTAGCGCAGCCGCTCGTCCGGGTACGACGGATCCAGCGGCACGTACGCTCCGCCGGCCTTGAGCACGGCCAGCATCGCCACCACCATCTCCACCCCGCGCTCCACGCAGAGCGCCACCCGGGCGTCCGGCTCCACGCCCAGCGAGTGGAGGTGGTGCGCCAGGCGATTGGCGCGCGCGTTCAGCTCCGCGTAGGTGAGACGCTCCCCTTCGAACGACACTGCCTCCGCGCCCGGCGTGCGCTCGACCTGTGCTTCGAAGAGCTCGTGGACGCACGCCTCGCGGGGATACGCCGCATCGGTCGCGTTCCACTCCTCCACCACGCTGCACCGCTCCTCCGCGGGGAGCAGCTCCAGCCGATCGACGGGCTGCGTGTCGTCCGCGACCATCTCCTCCAGCATGCGGCGCAGATAGCCCACGTGCCGCTCCACGGTCGCCCGGTCGAAGAGCGCGGTGGCGTAGTTCACCCCCCCCTCGATCCGCCCGCCATCCTCCCAGAGCGCCAGCGAGAGGTCGAACTTCGCGCTCCCCTGCGACGACGAGTCCCCGGAGTCCGCCGGGTCCAGCGGAGCCAGTGCCAGCCCCGGCAGCTCCGGGCGGCTTACCGGCGCGTTCTGCCAGGCGAACATCACCTGGAAGAGCGGGGTGTGCGCCAGGCTCCGCGCCGGCTGCACCAGCTCCACCACCTGCTCGAACGGGATGTCCTGGTTCTCCTGGGCCTCCAGCGCGCGCGCTTTCACGCGCCCCAGCGCCTCCGCCACCGTCGGCGCGCCGGAGAGGTCCACGCGCAGCGCCAGTGTGTTGAGGAAGAAGCCGATCAGACCCTCGATCTCGCTCCGCCCGCGGTTGGCGCTCGGGGTGCCGACGACGACCTCGTCCTGGCCCGACAGCCGGGCGAGCACGGCCGCCCATCCGGCGAGCAGCGTCATGTGAAGGGTGGCGCCGTGCCGCTGCCCCAGCGTCTTCAGCGCCGTGGTCAGCGCCTCGTCCAGCTCCACGTCCACCGAGTCGCCGGCGAAGTCCTGCCGCGCCGGGCGCGGATGGTCGGCCGGCAGCTCCAGCAGCTCCGGCGCGCCCGCGAGCGTCTCGCGCCAGTAGTCCGCCTGCCTCCGCAGCACGTCTCCATCCACCCAGCGCCGCTGCCACGCCGCGTAGTCGGCGTACTGCACCGGCAGCGGCGGGAGCGGATCGGGCCTGCCGCCGCGGAAGGCTCCGTAGAGGGCGCTCAGCTCGCGGGTGAAGATCCCCATGCTCCACCCGTCGGAGACGATGTGATGCATGGTGATGAGCAGCACGTGGTCGTCGCCGGCCAGCCGGATCAGCCGCCCGCGGACCAGCGGGCCCCGCGCCAGGTCGAACGGCGCCTCCGCCTCCTCCGCCACCTGGCGACGCAGCTCGTCCTCCGCGTCCGCCGAGGCACGGAGGTCGTGCTCGACCAGGTGGAACGGGCTCTCCTCCACCGCGGAGATCCGCTGCGCGGGAACGCCGTCCGTCTCCGGGAAGCTGGTGCGCAGCGCCTCGTGCCGCGCCACGATCTGGTCCAGCGCGCGCATCAGCGCCTCGCGGTCCAGCTCGCCCTTCAGCCGCAGGCGCATGGGAAGGTGGTAGACCGCGCCCGCGCCCTCCATCTGCTCGATGAACCAGAGCCGCTGCTGCGCGAACGACAGCTCCAGCCGCCCGCCGCGGTCAGCGGGAACGATGGCCGGGAGATCGGCATGCGCGGCCGTCTCCAGCCCGCGCGCGAAGTCCGCCAGCACCGGCCGGACGAAGAGGTCGCCGATCGCCGCCTCTACCCCCAGCGCCTGCCGCACCCGCGAGACGACGCGCACCGCCAGCAGCGAGTGTCCGCCCAGCGCGAAGAAATGGTCACGCCGGCCCACCCGCTCCACCCCCAGCACCTCGGCCCAGATCGCCGCGACGGCCTCCTCCACCTGGCCGGACGGCGCCTCGTACCCGCGCGTGGCGAACGCGTCGCCATCCGGGGCAGGCAGCGCGTTGCGGTCCAGCTTGCCGTTCGGGGTCAGCGGCAGCGCGTCCAGGCGCACGTACGCCGCGGGGAGCATGTATTCGGGCAGCCGCTCGGCCAGGCAGGTGCGCAGCGCCTCCGCGTCGGCATCGCCCACCACGTAGGCGACCAGCCGCGTGTCGCCCGGCGCGTCGGCGCGCGCCAGGACGACCGCGTCGCGCACGGCGGGGTGGCTGCGCAGCCCGGCTTCGATCTCGCCCAGCTCGATGCGGAAGCCGCGGATCTTCACCTGGAAGTCGGTCCGCCCCAGGAACTCCAGCGTCCCGTCCGCCCTCCAGCGGCCCAGGTCGCCGGTGCGGTACAGCCGCGCGCCGGCCCCGGGCGAGAACGGATCGGGGACGAAGCGCTCCGCCGTCAGCCCGGCGCGGCCCAGGTAGCCGCGCGCCACGCCGGCCCCGCCGACGTACAGCTCCCCTGCCACCCCCACGGGCGCCGCCTCGCCGCGCGCGTCCAGCACGTAGATCCGCGCGTTGGCGATCGGCCGGCCGATGGCGGGCGCGCCGTCGTCCAGGCCGCACACGTGCGAGGTCGAATCGATGGTCGCCTCGGTGGGGCCGTACAGGTTGACCACCTCGCCCACGCCCGCCGCGCGCGCCTCCTCCACCAGCGCCGCCGAAAGCGGCTCGCCTCCGCAGAAGAGGAGCCGGCAGGGGAGCGGCCTGTCCGCCGAACGCGCGCCGAGCACCGCCTGGAGAAGGGTCGGGACGAACTGCGCGACGGTGACCCCGCCCTCCCCCATCACCCGCCCGATGGCCTGCGCGTCCTTTGCCGCGGCGGAGGAGAGGAGCAGCATCCGCGCGCCGGTGGCCAGCGGCGTCCACAGCTCCCACACCGACGCGTCGAACGAGATCGACGTGCGCTGCAGCACCATGTCGGGCGCGCCGATGCCGAACGCCGCGGCCTGCCACGCGGTGTGGTTGACCAGGCTGCGGTGCTCGACCATCACCCCCTTCGGACGCCCCGTGGAGCCGGAGGTGTAGATGACGTACGCCAGGTGGCCGGGCGTGAGCCCCGCGCACGCGGGGTTCGTCTCCGGCCGCTGCGCCCACGCCGGGGCCGGGGTGTCGAGCTCGACCGCCGGGACGTCCAGCCCCGCGAACGTGCCGCCCAGCGACGACTGCGTGACGAGCGCCGCCGGCGCGCTGTCCTCCAGCATGTAGCGCAGCCGGTCGGCGGGGTACGCCGGGTCCAGCGGCACGTAGGCGCCGCCCGCCTTGAGGATGGCCAGCAGGGCGGCGATCATCTCCG
>DASUYB010000043.1 GCA_036377595.1 Longimicrobium sp.
GCTTTTCCAGCAGAATGCCGATCGTCACAGGGATAGTTCTACGTCGTCGTTCCACTCGCCGAGCACCTGCCGGCGCTCGGCCTCGGCCATCATCGGCAGCTCGTGCACCCGGGCCGCGTCGTCGCGCGCCATCGCCGCGAGCACGTTGTGCAGGTAGCCCGCGATGCGCTCCGCCGTCTCGCGCTCGAACAGCGAGGTGGCGTACTCCACCGCGCCCGTGATCCGGCCGCCGGCTTCACCGAGCGCGAGCATCAGGTCGAACTTGGCCGTCCCCTGTGGCTCCGGTCCCGACGCCGGACCCGATGGCGATTCCGTCCCCGATGCCAGCTCCAGCGCCGACGAGAGCGGACCCTGCGCCAGCCCGGGCAGCTCCAGCTCTCCCCTCGGCGCGTTCTGCCAGACGAACATCACCTGGAACAGGGGGCTGTGCGCCAAGCTCCGCGCCGGCTGCACCAGCTCCACCACCTGCTCGAAGGGGATGTCCTGGTTGGCCTGCGCCTCCAGCGCCCGCTGCTTCACCCGCCCCAGCAGGCCGGAGACGGACGGCGAGCCGCCGAGCCCGATCCGCAGCGCCAGCGTGTTGACGAAGAAGCCGATCAGCCCCTCGATCTCGCGGCGGCCGCGATTCGCCGAGGGCGTCCCGACCACCACGTCCTCCTGCCCCGACAGCCGGCCCAGCACCGCCGCCCACCCGGCCAGCAGCGTCATGAACAGCGTGGTCCCGTGGCGCTGCGAGAGCGCCCGGAGCCCCGCGGAAAGCTCCTCGCCCAGGTCGATCCCCACGATGGCCCCGGCGTAGTCCTGCCGCGCCGGACGCGGGCGGTCGGTGGGGAGCTCCAGCAGCTCCGGCGCGCCGGAGAGCGCCGCTTTCCAGTACTCCGCCTGCTCCCGCAGCACGTCGCCATCCACCCACTTCCGCTGCCAGGCCGCGTAGTCGGCGTACTGCACCGGCAACTCCGGCAGCGGCGACGCCTCGCCGCGCGCGAACGCCTGGGAGAGCGTGCCCAGCTCCCGCGCCAGCACCCCCATGCTCCAGCCGTCGCTGACGATGTGGTGCATCACCAGCAGCAGCACGTGATCGTCCTGGCCCAGGCGCAGCAGGTGGGCGCGCAGCAGCGGCCCCCGGCGCAGGTCGAAGAGGCGCTGCGCCTCTTCCCAGGCGAGCCGGCGGGCCTCGGCCTCGCGCTGCGCGGGCGCCAGGCGCGACAGGTCGGTCACCTCCAGCCGCGCCGCGCCCGCGGGGTGCACCACCTGGAAGGGCACGCCCTCAGTCTCGCCGAAGGTGGTGCGCAGCGTCTCGTGCCTGCGCACCACCTCGCCCAGCGCGCGCTCCAGCACGCGCGGGTCCACCGGCCCGCGCAGCCGCAGCGCGTCCGGCATGTGGTAGGCGGTGCTCCCCGGCTCCAGCTGGTCGATGAACCAGAGCCGCTGCTGCGCGAAGGAGAGCGGCAGCGGCGAGCCGTCGCGCGGGAGCGGCACCAGCGGCGGGGCCCCGGCGCCGCCGGGCGTCTCCGCCACGAGCGCCTCCACCCGGCCCGCCAGCTCGGCCAGCGTCGGCGCCTCGAACACCGCCCGCAGCGGCAGCTCGGCGCGGAACGCCTCCCGCACCCGCGAAACCAGCTGCGTGGCGAGCAGGGAGTGCCCGCCCAGGTCGAAGAAGTTGTCCTCGCCGCCGACGCGCTCCACTCCCAGCACCTCCGCCCAGATCCCCGCCATCCGCTCCTCGGCCGGCGTGCGCGGCGCCACGTACGTCCCCCCGCGCGAGCCCGGCGTGTCGGGCGCGGGGAGGGCAGCACGGTCCACCTTGCCGTTGGGGGTGACGGGGAGTGCCTCCAGCACCACGAAGGCGCTCGGCACCATGTACTCCGGCAGCCGGGCGCGGGCAGCCTCGCGAAGAGCGGGGACGAGCGCGCGCATGCGGCGGCCCCACTGCGGGTCGTTGGCGTACGCCTCCCAGGGCTGCGCCTCGTCCGGCTGCGCCGGGAAGGACGAGACCCCGCCGGCCGGATGGAAGAGCACGTCCAGCGTGCCGGACGCGCCGGGGCGCACCTCGATGCCCCGCGCCAGCTCGCCGGCCAGCGCGAACAGCGCCTCGGGGGCGATTCCGCCTGCGTCCGCGGCCGCGAGCGCGCGCACGGCCGCCGCGTAGGCCGCTTCACCGCCGGCCGATACCAGCTCGTACGCGCGGACGTGCTCGCGGACCCGCGCGTCGGGCACGCCACGGACGAGCAGCGCCGACGCGCTCCCCTCCGCCAGCGCCCGCAGGCCGTCCGCGTCCTCCCCGCTCCACTCCCGGACCACGGGTACCGTGGCGGCGGCGGCCACGTCCAGGTGCAGCACGACGTCGTAGCGGAAGCGTGAGACCTCGTTGTCGTACTCACCCCGCTTCACCTGCACCTCGACGCGGCCGAGGCGGGGGATGCGCACACGGAGCGCCTCGAAGAGCGCCGGATCGAGCAGCAGCTCCTGCTCCTCCGCCATCCCGCGCCGCACCCGGTCCAGCAGGCGCGCGGCGGGGAGGTCGCCCGGCGCCCGGGCGAGCTCCACCGAGGCGTGGAAGGCACCCGCCAGCGGCAGGCTGCGCACGTCGCCCACGAAGATCCGCCCGCCCGGCCGCAGCGCCGCCGCAGCGCCCTCCAGCACCCGCAGCAGGTAGTCCACGTCCGGGAAGTACTGGGCGACGGAGTTGAGGACGACGGTGTCGAACTCCGCTCCGGCGAACTCCGCCAGCTCGTCCGCCTCACCCTCCGAAAGCGTTACCTGCGGCAGCACCGCGGCATGCCGACGCACGTGCTCCAGCGCCACCCCTGAGAAGTCGGTCCCGTGGTAGGCCCGCGTGTGCGGCGCCACGCGGAAGAGCAGCAGCCCCGTGCCGCAGCCGACCTCCAGCACCCGCTCCGGACGCAGCGCCAGGATGCGCTCCGCCGTGTGCTCCACCCACGCGCGCATCTCCTCGCGCGGGATCGGCTCGCCCGTGTAGCTGCTGTTCCACCCCTTCAGCTGCAGGGTCGGGTCTTCTTCCCCCTCCTCCTGCGCGTAGGTGTCGTCGAAGAGCGTTTCCCACTCGGAGACCTGCTCCCTGCCGGCGGCGGTCTCGAAGCCGTCGGCGCCCGGGACGACGTAGGCGACCAGGCGCCTGTCCCCGGGAGCGTCCTCCCTCGCCAGCACGACGGCCTCCCGCACGCCGGGCTGCCCGCGCAGCACGGCCTCCACCTCGCCGGGCTCGATGCGGAAGCCGCGCACCTTGACCTGCTCGTCGGCGCGCCCCAGGAACTCCAGGACGCCGTCCGCGCGCCAGCGGGCGCGGTCGCCGGTGCGGTAGGCCCGCTCCGTCCCGGCGCCGACGAACTTCTCGGCGTTCAGCTCCGGCCGCCCGAGGTAGCCCCGCGCGACGCCGTCGCCCGAGATCCACACCTCGCCGGGCACCCCCACCGGCGCCAGCTCGCCGCGCGGGCCGCGGACGGCCAGCCGCACGCCCGGCAGCGGCCGCCCGAGCGGGTGCCCGGCGACCGCACCCTCCCCGGGCACGGCATACGTCGCGCAGATGATCGTCCCTTCGGTCGGCCCGTAGAGAACGCGCGTCCGCGCCGCCGGGAAAAGCTCGCGCATGTCCTCCAGCAGGCCGGGCGGCACCGTGTCCCCGCCCACCAGCAGGAGCCGCAGCGAGGGAAGCATCCGCCCGCCGCGCACCACCTCCACCACCTGCCGCATCAGCGCGGGAACGGCGTGCAGCACCGTCACGTCCGCCAGGGCGTCGACCAGCTCTTCGGGGTCCTGTACGAGCGCCTGCGGGACGACGCGCACTCCGGCGCCCGCCAGGAGCGGCGTGACCAGCTCCAGCAGCGAGATGTCGAAGGCGGTGGAAGCGAGGGCCGCCACCACGTCACCGGGGGCGAAGCCGAGCGTTCCGAGGCTAGCATGCAGGGTGTGGGTGAGCTGCGCGTGCTCGACCATCACCGCCTTGGGCGTGCCCGTCGATCCCGACGTGTAGATCAGGTAGGCGAGGTCACCAAGCCCCCCACCGCTGCCGGGCTCCAGCGCTCCGCGGGGGAGGTCGCCCTCCGCGGAGGGGTCGAGCAGGAGGACATCCGCCTGCTCCAGGAGCGCCCCGGCCAGCGCGAGGTCGGATACGACGAGCTTCGCCCCGGAGTCGCGCAGGAAGAAGGACAACCGCTCCGCCGGATGGGAAGGGTCGAGCGGGAGGTAGACGCCGCCCATCTTCCAGATCGCCAGCAGTGCGGCGACGGCCTCCGGACCGCGCTCCAGGCAGACGGCGATCGTGGCCCCCGGCACGGCCCGGCCGCGCAGGCGCCGGGCGAGGCGCTCGGCGCGCGCGTCCAGCTCCGCGTAGGTGAGCGACTCGCCCGCGAACAGGACGGCCGGGGCCTCCGGCGCGCGGGCGGCCTGCGCCGCGAAGAGGCGGTGCACCGGGACGCCGCCCGCGTGCTCGCGGGCGGGACCGCTCCCGTACGCGAGGAGCGTCCGCGCCTCCTCCGGGGGCAGGATCGCCAGGCGCGACAGGCGCTCCTCCGGCGAGGCGGCGGCGGCGGCGAGCACGACGCGGTACTGCGCCGCGAAGCGCTCCATGGTGGCGGCGTCGAACAGGTCGGTCCGGAAGCGCAGGCTCCCGACCAGCTCCTCGCCCATCTCCTGGAGATCCAGCTCCAGGTCGAAGCGCACCGTACGGATCTCGCCCCCGAACGGCTCCAGCCGGGCCCCCGTGGTGGCGGGCCCCGCGCCGGCACCCGCCGGCCGAACCCCGGCAATGGCAGGCCCCGCCCCGGCGTCCGCGTTCTGGAGCTGGAACATCACCTGGAAGAGCGGCGTGTGCGACAGGCCCCGCTCCGGGGCGACCTCTTCCACCAGCCGCTCGAACGGCAGCTCCTGGTGGGCGTATGCC
>DASUYB010000044.1 GCA_036377595.1 Longimicrobium sp.
CGAGCCGCCGCCACGCGGAGCGGCCGCGGAAGACCCCTCCCGCGGCCGCTCCGCAGACCCTTTCCTCCCTCATCCCCCTACCCCCAGAGCCGGCAGCACCCGAACGGCAGGGCCCCGCAGGACCGCTGTACGCTTTACCGCAGTACGCAGGCCTTGCAGGACCGCAGTACCGACGCTCCCTATCCACCCCATTCTCCAAGGAGGAGACATGTCGGAGCCGTTCCTGAGCGAGATCAAAGTCGTCTCGTTCAACTTCCCACCCAAGGGATGGGCACTGTGCAACGGACAGTTCCTGCCCATCAACCAGAACCAGGCGCTGTTCGCGCTCCTGGGGACCACCTACGGCGGCAACGGGCAGACCACGTTCGCCCTGCCGAACCTGCGGGGACGGGTGCCCATCCACATGGGCAATGGCCACACGCTGGGCGAAGCGGCCGGATCCACCGCGGTGACGGTGAACATCCAGCAGCTTCCCACCCACCTGCACACCCTGAATGCGTCGGACCAGAACGGTACGCAGGCGGGGCTGGCCAACACGGTGACGGGGCGCGTGAACAACCTGTACGCGGCGCCCAGCGCGCTGATCACGATGAGCCCCACCTCGGTGACCTCGGTGGGCGGAAGCCAGCCGCACAACAACATGATGCCGTACCTGGTGCTGAACTTCATCATCGCGCTCCAGGGCATCTTCCCCTCCCAGAACTGACACCGGAGACCCAACCCAATGGCACAGCCTTACGTGGGCGAGATCCGGATGTTCGCCGGAAACTTTGCGCCCAACGGATGGATGTTCTGCGAAGGCCAGCCGCTGGCCATCGCGGAGAACGATGTCCTGTTCCAGCTCATCGGCACCACCTACGGGGGTGACGGCCAGGAGACCTTCAACCTGCCCAACCTGGCCAGCCGCGTGCCGATCCACATGGGCACCGGCCCCGACGGCACCACGTACCAGCTGGGCGAGATGGCCGGCACCGAGCAGGAGACGCTGACTATCCAGCAGATCCCCAACCACACGCACCCGCTGACCGGCACGACGACCACGGGCACGCTGACCACGGCCGCGGGCAACCTGCTGGCGCAGACGCCCGGCGGCGTGAAGCCGTACATCGAGCAGGATGCCGACACGAACATGAGCCCGCAGGCGATCGGGCCCGCCGGCGGGAGCCAGCCGCACGAGAACACCCAGCCGTTCCTCTGCATCAACTTCATCATCTCCCTGTTCGGGGTCTTCCCGAGCCAAACCTGAGGAGCGACTGCCATGTCCGACCAGTTCGTTGCGGAGATCCGCATCTTCCCGTTCAACTTCCCGCCCACGGGGTGGGCGTTCTGCGACGGGCAGCTGATGCCGATCTCGCAGAACACCGCGCTGTTCGCGCTGCTGGGCACCACCTACGGTGGCGACGGCAAGTCGACGTTCGCGCTTCCCGACATGCAGGGGAACGCGCCCATGCAGCCGGGGCAGGGGCAGGGGCTGACCGAGCGGTTCCTGGGCGAGATGTCCGGCGTCGAGAGCATCACCCTGCTGCAGTCGGAGATCCCGGTGCACACGCACCAGTTGAGGGGTTCGGCCGATCCGGGCGACAACACCGTTCCGGGGAACGCGATCTCGCTGGCCACCTCGACGGGCGCGTTCGCCTACGTGACGACGGCGCCCAACAGCGTCATGGCGTTCCAGGGGCTCCCGCCCGCGGGCGGCGGGCTGCCGCACAACAACATGCAGCCCTACCTCACGCTCAACTTCTGCATCGCGCTGCAGGGGATCTTCCCGCAGCGTCCGTAAGCACCGCCGGCGCAGGAATCGCGGAGCGGGGCGGCCCCTGGGCCGCCCCCTTCGCGCCTCCGTGCGCACAGTTTGTCGGAAAGTGGAAGAACCTCTGCACCGTTTACGATCCCACCCATGACCGACCTGTCTCCCGATTCCGTGACGCTCCGGCCCATCACGGATGCAGACCTTCCGTTCCTCCTGCAGCTCTACGGCTCCACGCGCGAGCCGGAGCTGGCGCAGGTGCCGTGGACCCTCGAGCAGAAGGCCGCGTTCGTGCGCCAGCAGTTCGAGGCGCAGCACGCCTGGTGGCAGGAGAACTACGCCGGCGCGCGCTTCGACCTGGTCCTCGTCGGCGGCCGGCCGGCCGGCCGGCTGTACGTGGACGTGTGGGAGCGCGAGGTCCGCATCGTCGACATCGCGCTGGCGCCGGGGCACCGCAACGGCGGGATCGGCACGATGCTGCTGAAGCGCGTGTTCGACGAGGCCGACGCGGCGGGAAAGCCGGTGAGCATCCACGTGGAGGTGTTCAACCCCGCGCGGCGGCTCTACGGCCGCCTGGGCTTCGTGGAGAAGGGAAAGCACGGCGACGTGTACATCCTGATGGAGCGCCCCGTGGGCGGGGGCGAGCCCGCCGTCGCCGCCTGACGCGGGCGGGGCGAGCGCGCCGGGATCACGATCCGCAGGTACCTCGTCCAGTTTCACGCGCAGGATACTCACGAGGCAGCGGAGGCCGCAGGGACGGGCTCTCTGCTGCCTCCATTGCTTCGTGAGTCTTCGCGGCGACCGGCCCGATTTTTGTCAAACCGTAAGTGGATCCTTGCATGTGCGGGGGCCGGAAGGGTGCGCGTGTAGCGTGCGTGCGCACCGCACCCGATGACGCGGCGCCAAGCCTGTTGCGGCTGCGCTGCGTTGGATCGGCGCCACGCAAACGTACGAAGTCGTTGAACGGGCGGCACTTGCGCCCGCCGCCGGGACCCGCGGAAGCGGCACGGGCCCCGGCGTTTCATTTGCAATGCACCACGGGAATACGGACGGGCCGGGTTTCATGGGCTCCCCCCTCTCGCCTTCCTCTCTGATTCCGCCCCGTCCGGCGGTTTCTCTCTTCCTTCCGACAACGGCACCCCGGCCGCGAGGCCGGTCCGCAAAGCCACGGGTCTCTCGCCCCTGTTCGCGGGAGACGGCCGGGCCGCCGAAGAAGGTCTCGCACCGGCGCGCTTGCCGGCCGCTTCGACCTTGCGAGGCATCCTTCCATGAGGCGCACGCTCCTCTGTGCCGCGGCCGCGGCCGTCGTCGTCGTGGCCTGCCGCGACGTGACCCAGCAGAACCCGAAGCAGGCGGCGAAGCCCGCGGCCCCCACGGCCGACGCGTCCGCGGCGGCCAAGGCCGACGAGTCGACCGTGTGCGCGGCGTACCGGCAGCAGCTGGGCGAGGCCCGCACGGCGCTGACGCACTCGCCGCGCGATGCCTCGCTGCGCCAGAACGTGGACACGTACGAAGCGATCATCTCCGACGCCTGTAACTAGCCCCTTCCCCCGTCCCGGGCCACGGTCATGAAAACCCCCAGCCGGGCTGCCGCCTTCCTGGCGGCCGCCCTCCTTGCCCTCGCACTCCCGCGTGCGGCGGCGGCGCAGAAGGCGCTCGTCGTCTGCCCTCCCACCGACGCGGCCGGGTGCGACCGCATCGCCCAGCAGCTGGCGCTGACGACCAGCGGCGGGAACCCGGTGTTCCCCGGCGGCGTCGACAAGCGCTACGACGAGCTGCGCACGATGTCACTGTCGCAGCTGTCGTCGTATTCCGTCGTCTTCGTTCCCTCGCTGGCCAACGCGCCGTACGCGCTGCTGCGCGAGGCGGCGGTGCAGACGCGGCTGCAGCAGGTGCTCACCGGGCGCGTGGCCGTGTGGTCGGGCACGCCCGACCGCGGGGCGATCAGCGGGAGCAGCGCCGGAAAGCTTACCCTCCTGCAGAATCTGGGGCGATGGGCGGCCGGCCAGTGGGGCGACGGCTCGGCGGGACTTGTGGTTCTCCAGGATTTCTCCGATCCCGCTCCCGGGGGCAGCTCGCCGCGGTACGACTGGGTGCTGGGGCTGGCGGGCGTGGCGGTGGGACCCGACGTGGCGGTGAACAGCTACGGGCAGGTGGAGAAGAACACCTCGAACCCGGCGGCCACCCCCATCGTGGGAAGCCTGGCGTACGCGAACATGGCGTCGTTCGGCCTCTCCTCTCCCGCTTCGCCCGGGCTGGTCGGGGCGTGGGGGCAGACGCCGCAGGGGAAGCGGCTGGTGCGCGGGCAGATCGTGCTGGAGAGCTTCACCCGCACCCCGCCGCAGAGCTTCATCATCACCTCCGCGGGTGGGACGCTGACCTTCGCGGCTGGGAAGGTGGTGCTGGTCTTTCCGCCTAACGCGGTGATCGAGGACCGCCGCATCTCGGTGGCCCCGGCCACGGTGTCAGACCCCGGGTACGTGGCGGGAACGGCGTACAGCTTCGGGCCCTCGGGAAGCTTCCTGCTTCCGGTTTCGCTGACGATCTCCTACAACGAGGCGGGGATCCCGACGGGTGCGAGCGAGACGGACCTGGTGATCTGCACCTTCAAGGCGAGTTCGTGGTCGGAGGTGCCCGGATCTTCCGTGAACACAGCCACCAACCAGGTGACCGCGAATATCGACCACTTCACCCGTTACGCCGTGTTCGTGCAGGGGAGCTGCGGCGACGACGGCGGAGGCGGCGGGAAGCCCGTCGGCTCGGTCGTGGTGGCCCCGGCGTCGGCCAGCGTGGCGGCGAAGCAGTCGCAGCTGCTGACGGCGACGGTGCTCGACAAGCAGAACAATCCCATCTCCGGTGCCACGGTGACGTGGAGCAGCACCAACGGCGGCTCCTTCACCACCACGACGGGGACGACGAACGGTAGCGGCCAGGTGACGACCACCTTCACCGTCGACTCGGTGGCGGGGACGGTGCACACGGTCACGGCGGCCGTGGGGGTGAAGAACGGGACGTCGACGCTGACGGTGGTCGCCGGCGCGGCGGCGAAGCTGGTGTTCGTGCAGCAGCCGACGACGACGGCGGCGGGATCGCCGATCACGCCGGCGCCCTCGGTGGCGATCAAGGACGCGTACGGGAACACGGTGACGACGGCGACGGACAACGTCACCGTCGCGATCGGGACGAATCCCTCGGGCGGGACGCTGTCGGGGACGGCGACGGTGGCGGCCGTGAGCGGCGTGGCCACCTTCTCCGGGCTCTCGATCAACAAGGTGGGGACGGGCTACACGCTCGCGGCGACGTCGGGGAGCCTTGCCGGCGCGACGAGCAGTGCGTTCGACATCGTCCCCGGCGCGGCGGCCTCGCTGGCGTTCACGCAGCAGCCCACCAACGCGCAGGCGGGCGCGGCGATCGCGCCGCCGGTCACCGTCACCATCCTGGACGGCACGGGGAACACGGTGACGGGGTCGACGGCGAACGTCACCATCGCCATCGGGACCAATCCCTCGGGCGGGGCGCTGTCGGGGACGGCGACGGTGGCCGCGGTGAACGGCGTCGCCACCTTCTCCAACCTTTCCATCGACAAGGTGGGGACCGGCTACACGCTGGCGGCGACGTCCGGCAGCCTCACCGGCGCGACCAGCAATGCGTTCGACATCCTCCCGGCCGGCGCGTCGAAGCTCGCCTTCACGGTGCAGCCGTCGAACACGGCGGCCGGCGCGGCGATCTCGCCGGCGGTGCAGGTGACGATCCAGGACGGGTTCGGCAACACGGTCACCTCCGCCACGGACAACGTGACCATCGCCATAGGCACCAATCCCTCGGGCGGCGCGCTCGGCGGGACGGCGACGGTGGCGGCGGTGAACGGCGTGGCGACCTTCTCCGACCTGTCCATCGACAAGGCGGGGATGGGGTACACGCTGGCCGCGACCTCGGGGAGTTTGACCGGCGCCACCAGCGCCGCGTTCAACGTCACCGCGGGGAACGCGTCGAAGCTCGTCTTCTCCGTGCAGCCGTCGAACACCACGGCGGGCGTGGCGATCTCCCCGGCGGTGAAGGTGGAGATCCAGGATGCGCTGGGGAACCTGGTCACCACGGCGACGGACAACGTCTCCATGGCGATCGGGAACAACCCGGCGGGCGGGACGCTGTCGGGGACGACTACCGTGGCGGCGGTGGGCGGCGTGGCGACCTTCTCCAACCTGTCGATCGACAAGGCGGGGACGGGATACACGCTGGCCGCGACGTCGGGGAGCCTGACCGGCGCGACGAGCACGGCGTTCGACGTGGGCGTGGGCGCGCCCGCGAACGTCGTCGTCACCCCCGCGCGCGACACCATTCCCGCGGGCGGGACGGCCGGCTTCAGCGCGACGGTGACGGACGCGTTCGGCAACGTCATCCCCACCCCCAGCATCACCTGGAGCAGCACGAACACCGCGGCGGCCACGGTGAGCCCGACGACGGGGAACAGCACCACGGCCACGGGCGCGAGCCCGCTGTCGGCGGACGACTCCACGCGGATCACCGCCACCAGCGGCTCGGCGTCCGGCTACGGGGTGCTGCTGGTGCTGGCCGTCTCGCCGCCCGACGCGAAGGACGACGCCTTCACCATCGACGCGGGGAACCCGCTCAGCGGCAGCCTCTTCAACGACAACGGGAGCGGCGCCGACTACCTGGGCCAGCCGGCGGCCACGCTCACCAGCTTCGGCGGCGGCAGCCTGGGCGGCGGGGTGACCGGCCACGCCGCGGGGAGCAGCGCCTCGCTCGCCGGCGGCACGCTGACGGTGAACGCCGACGGCTCCTTCACGCTGACCGGTGCCACCACCGGCGGCACCTTCACCTTCCTGTACCGGCTGACGAACTCGCAGGGGACCGACGACGCCACGGTGACGATCACCGTGCGCCGCGCCCCCGACGCGAAGGACGACGCCTTCAACATGCTGCCGGGCGCCACGCTGAACGGCGACCTGACGGCGAACAACGGGAGCGGCGCGGACGACCTCGGCTTCCCCGCGGCGACGGTCGCCTCCTTCGGCGGCGGCTCGCTGGGCGGCGCGGCGGGCGACCACGCGGCCGGCTCGAGCGCGGCGCTGGCCGGCGGTACGCTGACGGTGAACGCGAACGGCTCGTTCTCGCTGGCCGGTCCCACGCAGACGGGGACCTTCACCTTCCAGTACGTGCTGAGCAACGTCGCCGGGGCGGACACCGCGACGGTGACGATCGTGATCCAGCGCCCGCCCGACGCGAAGGACGACGCGTTCACCATGAACACGGGCACGACGCTGAACGGCGACGTGACCGCGAACAACGGGAGCGGCGCGGACGACCTGGGCGACCCGGCGGGGACGGTCACCGGCTTCGGCGGCGGGTCGCTGGGCGGGAACACCGGCACCAACGCGGCGGGCGCGAGCGTGTCGCTGGCCGGCGGAACGCTGACGGTGAACGCGAACGGCTCCTTCTCGCTGACCAACCCGACCACGGGCGGCACGTTCACCTTCCGCTACCGCCTGACTAACCCGGCGGGCGTGGACAGCGCGACGGTGACCATCACCGTGAACAAGGCGCCGGACGCGAAGGACGACGCCTTCACCATGCTGCAGGGCGCCACGCTGAACGGCGACGTGACGGCGAACAACGGGAGCGGGGCCGACGACCTGGGCTCGCCGCCCGCGACGGTGGCCTCGTTCGGCGGCGGCTCGCTGGGCGGGACCGTCACCACGAACGCGGCGGGCGCGAGCACGGCGCTGGCGGGCGGGACGCTGACGGTGAACGCGAACGGGACCTTCTCGCTCGCCAACCCGACCACGTCCGGGACCTTCACCTTCCAGTACCGGCTGACGAACGCGGGCGGCTCCGACGACGCCACGGTGACCATCGTGGTGCGGCGGCCGCCGGACGCGAAGGACGACGCGTTCACCACGCAGACGGCCACGACGCTGAACGGCAACGTGACCGCGGACAACGGGAGCGGCGCGGACGACCTGGGCGACCCGGCGGCCACGCTGACCGGCTTCGGCGGCGGCTCGCTGGCCGGCAACACGACCACCAACGCCGCGGGAGCCACCGTCTCGTTCGCCGGCGGGAGCCTGACGGTGAACGCGAACGGCAGCTTCTCGCTGACCAATCCCACCACGGGCGGCATCTTCACCTTCCGCTATCGGCTGACCAACGCGGCGGGGGTGGACAGCGCCACGGTCACCATCACCGTGAACGCCCCGCCGGTGGCGGTGGCCGACACGCCGGCGGCCAACAGCGCGCCGGGCGGCGCGTTCCACACGGCGCTGAACACGGCGCTGTCGACCCCCAGCCTGCTGGCGAACGACTTCCTGGGCTTCCCCGCGGCCACGGTGGCGTCGTTCGGCGGCGGCACGCTGGGCGGCACGGTGACCACCACTACCGCCCCGGGCACCATCACCGTCGACGGGCACACGCTGACGGTGAACGCCAACGGCTCGTTCACCTACACGCCGAAGAACAACTTCACCGGCCTGTTCACCTTCCAGTACCGGATCTCGAACACGGCGGGGACGTCGGACGCGACGGTGAAGATCGCGGTGGGCGTGAGGCCGTCGGCCGCCAGCAGCACGTACGCGCCGGCGCTGGTGGGGAACGTGCCGATCAACACCAGCACCAGCACGGGCTTCGCGGTGACGGCCGCGGGTGACGTGCCCACGTACGACGTGACCGTGGCCACCGGCGGGACGGCGGTGGTGCACGCGGACCGGACCTTCGAGTTCACGCCGAACGCGGGGTTCACCGGCGCGGCCAGCTTCACCTTCACCGTCACCAACGGCTTCGGCACCAGCTCGCCGGGCACGGTGTCGCTCACCGTCGGTCCCTCGGTGGTGTGGTTCGCCGACTCGGCGGCGGCCGCGGGCGGTGACGGGCGGAAGGGAACGCCGTTCAACTGCCTGGTGGGCGCCAGCGGGTGCTACAACGGCTCGGCCAACCTGGCGGGGCACGTGATCTACGTGGCCGACGGGAAGTACGCCGGGACGGGGGCGCTGGTGTTGAAGAACACGCAGCGGGTGATCGGCCAGGGGGCCACGGGCGTGTTCGCCACCCTCGCGGGTCTCACCTGGCCCGCGGACGCCGGCACGCAGCCGGCGACGGGCGGCACCGCGCCGGTGATCGGCCCGACGACGGGGGCAGGCATCACCCTGGCCAGCGGCAACATCGTCCGCGGGGTGCGGGTGGTGACACCCGCGGGCGGCGGGATCACCGGCACCTCCGTCGGCACGCTGACGCTGACCGAGCTGGCGATCAACGCCACCGGCGGCCCCGCGCTGGACCTGGGCTCGGGGACGGCGGTGTCGGTGACGGTCGACTCGCTGAAGTCCACGAACAGTTCGACGACTGGGATCAACCTGTCCAGCGTGGCGGGGACGATCACCATCAACGGGACCTCGAGCGCCATCACCAATCCCACGGGCGCGGCGGTCAGCATCAGCGGGAGCAATCCCACCTTCACCTTCCCGGGAACCATCTCCAAGACCAACGGGAGCAACGGGGGGATCTCGCTGACGGGGATGACGGGAGGAACGGTGAGCTTCACCGGGCCCAGCATCGTCCTCAGCACCGGGACGAGCGTGGGGATCAACATCACCGGCACGCCCACGGTGAGCTTCGTGGACTCGGTGAAGGTGACCACGACCAGCGGGAACGGCATCAACGCCACCGGCGGCGGCACGCTGACCATCACCGGCACGCACAACTCGATCAGCTCCACCGGCGGGATCGCGCTGAACGTGAGCGGGACCACGATCGGTGGCGCCGGGCTGAACTTCCGCTCGATCAGCGCCAACGGCGGCGCGAACGGGATCGTGCTGGTGAACACCGGCAGCAACGGGCTGACGGTGAGCGGCAGCGGCACCGCCGGCTCGGGCGGGACGATCCAGAACACGAGCGGGGCGGACGGCGCGATCGCGGGGAACGGGGTCTACCTGTCGAGCGCGCAGAACGTGTCGCTGGCGTTCATGGCCATCAACGACCACGGGAACAACGGGCT
>DASUYB010000045.1 GCA_036377595.1 Longimicrobium sp.
GAGGACCGACGCACTCACGCACTTCCGCACTCATGCACTTCTTCGGGTCAGTCCGCTGCGGCTAGAAGATCGGTCGTCGCCTGAGTCTCGGCGAACTCGCGGGCGGCCTGGATGAACGCCCAGAAGAGCCGCCGGTCGGGATCGCGCTCGTCGGCGGGGGATTCGGCCTCGCCGCGCTCGGGGTGCCACTGGACTCCGAACAGCCACGGGTGCTCGGTCCCCTCCACCCCCTCCACCAGCCCGTCCTCGGCCCACACCGTCGCCGCCAACGAAGGCGCCAGCTGGTCCACGCCCTGGTGGTGGAAGGAGTTGATGAACAGCTCGCGCGTGCCGAAGATCGTCTCCAGCCCCGAGCCGGGCTTCACGTCGGCGTGGTGCCAGCGGTGGGTGACGGGCGCCTCCTGCTCGTGCAGCACGTCGCCGCCGAGCTGCGAGGGGAGATCCTGGTAGAGGGTTCCGCCCAGGGCCACGTTCAGCAGCTGCATCCCCCGGCAGATGGCGAGGACGGGGATGCCGCGCCGCAGCGCCGCGTTCAGCGCCGCGATCTCGATCTCGTCGCGCCGCGGGTTCACGCTCCCCAGCTCGGGGTGCGGCTCCTGCCCGTACAGCTCGGGCGCGACGTCCTCTCCGCCCGTCAGCACCAGCCCGTGCGCCATCCCCACCAGCCGCTCGACCGACGCGCAGTCGTGGCCGGGGGAGAGGAGGACGGCGGTGCCGCCCGGCTCCTCGACCGCGGTGACGTACTGCACGTTCAGCCGCACCGCCGGCAGGTTGTGCGACCCCGGCGCGAGCGTGGTGGTGACGACGATCAGCGGGCGCAACGAATTCTCCCGTTCCATGCTGGATTAGAGTGCTCCGGAGCCTCGCAGGTTCCGCGCCCCCTCAAGAAAGTGCGAAAGTGCGAAAGTGCGAAAGTGCGAAAGTGCGAAAGTGCGAAAGTGCGCTGGCCTCGCTCGGAGCCGACGCACTCTCGCACTTTCGCACTCTCGCACTACTGTTCTATCCCACCGCCGCCGCGCCCGCCGCGCACACCCGGTCGCGCCCCTGCTGCTTGGCCTGGTACAGCGCCGCGTCCG
The DNA here is from genome assembly GCA_036377595.1 of Longimicrobium sp. Taxonomy (NCBI): domain Bacteria; kingdom Pseudomonadati; phylum Gemmatimonadota; class Longimicrobiia; order Longimicrobiales; family Longimicrobiaceae; genus Longimicrobium; species Longimicrobium sp. The sequence continues at coordinate 1,077 of DASUYB010000045.1, forward strand.
CCTCGGCGATCAGCTCGTCCAGCGTCTCGGCCGGCGACTCGGGCCACGACGCGATCCCCGCGCTGAGCGACGCGCGCACCGACGTGCCGCCGAACACGAACGGGATCAGCCCGAACTCGTGCCGCGCCCGCTCGGCGAAGCGCTGCGCGCCGGCCATCCCCGTGCCGGGAAGCACGATCACGAACTCGTCGCCGCCGTAGCGGCCGGGGCGGTCGTGCGTGCGGATGCTGCTCTCGGAGCGCAGCCACGCCCCCAGCGACTTGAGCACCGCGTCGCCGGCCGGGTGGCCGAAGGTGTCGTTGATCTCCTTGAAGCGGTCGAGGTCCAGGAGGACCACGGAAAGCGGCTCGCCGCGCTCGCGGGCCACCTGCAGCTCGGTGCGCAGGTAGTCTTCCACCGCGCGGCGCGTGGCCACGCCGGTGAGCTGGTCGGTGTTGGCCAGGTCGTGCAGGTGCTGCCGCTGCTGCATCAGCCGCTCGAACACCTGCACCCGCCCGCACGCCTGCACGATGGCGTCGACCACGCGCTCGGCCAGCTCGCCCGCCTCGGGGCCCAGCTCCGGCTCGTCGACCGTGGCCCGCTCCAGGAACAGGCCGGTGACGTTCTCGGTGAGCGGAAAGGGGACCACGATCACCGAGCGCAGCTCGGGCGCGCCGCGCTCGGCCCAGCCGTCGCGCACGCCGTCGAAGAGCGGGCTCCCGGCCACGTCGTGCACGGCCACTGGGCGGCCGGTCTCCATCGCCCGGCGCACCTCAGGATAGTGCTCCAGCGCCAGCTCCAGCCCGTCGCTCAGCTGCGGCTCGCTGCTGGCGGCCACCCGCGCCGTGGCTCGGCCGTGCTCCACCACCAGCACCGAGCAGCGCGCCACGCCCAGCACCTGCGCGGTGCGCGCGGTCACCAGGTGGAACATCTCGTCGGCGCTGACCACGCGGTTCAGCTCGCGGATCAGGTCGATGGCCTCGAGCCGCACCCGTGCCTGCTCGCGCGCGCGTCGCAGCTCGCGGTTGCGCGTGACGTGCGCGTCCACGCGGGCCAGCAGTTCGTCGAGGCGGAAGGGCTTGGTCAGGAAGTCCACCGCGCCGTCGCGCAGCGCGGAGACGGGAAGGGCGCCGTCGTTGGTGGCGGTGATGAGCACCACGGGCACGTCGGCCAAGCGGTCGTCGCGGCGCATCGAGCGCAGCACGTCGATCCCGCTCAGCTCCGGCATCATCACGTCCAGCAGCACCAGGTCGGGGGTGCGCGGATGGTCGTTCAGCAGCCGGAGGATGGCGCCGCCGGTGCCCGCCGTGCGCACGTCGTAGCCCCGCGCCTTGAGCGCGCGGTCCAGCCCCAGCAGGATGGACGGGTTGTCGTCGGCCACGAACACCGTGGCGGGTGCTTCGGTCATCGCGTCAGCGTGGATGTGCTTCGGCACGGAGCCTGAGGGCGGCCCGGCCGGATCCCCGGAGTGCGGGGAGCGTGTCGGATTGTCAGGATGCAGCGCAAGGTGGGCGGGAGCGCACCCTTGCCGGAAGGGCCCTGCGCCTGTGGACCTGCCATGGCCTCTGACTTCGAACGGCCCCCCATCCGGCAAAAGCCAAGCCAGCCGGGATTTCGCAGAGAAGCCAGTTGTGACAAGGATTTACGGCGACGACAAATGTTTCCGGTGAGACACTGTTGCCACAGGTCTGTTCTAGCCCTGTCCCAGCCTCGGGTCCGTTTCCTGCCGACGGTCGTGGTCAAGTCCCCTGACCCGCGTATCCGATTTGATCCGTACGAGAACAAAATCGTTCGCTCCGTTCACGACCTCCGCGCGCGGGCGGCTGCGCGCGGGTGCGTGCGTGCTGCCGCTCCTCTCGCTTTTTGCGGCGGCGTGCGCCCCGCGCGAACCGCAGTCGCCCTGGAGCGAGGCGCGGCTGGCGCGGATGACGGTGCGCCAGAAGGCGGCCCAGCTCCTGGTGGTCCGCGCCGGCCCCGTGGCCCCCGCGGCCGCGCCGGGCGATTCGTCGCGCGCGCGGCTGCTGCGCTGGGCCACCGCGGGCCTGGGCGGGGTGGAGATGACGGGCGGCGACGCGCGCGCCGTCGCCGTCTTCGCGGACACGCTGCGGCGCCTGCCGCTGGCTCCATTGATCGCGGCGCGGATGGAGCGCGGCGCGGGTCCGGCGTTCGGCGGCGCGACGGAGCTCCCCTCGCCCGACGGGCTGATGGCGCTCGCGGACGCGGATGTCGCAAGGGAGGTCGGCGAGGCCGCCGCCGCCGAGGCGAAGGCTATGGGGATCGACCTTGTGCTGGCCGGCGGCCCCGCGCTCCCGTCGGACTCGGCGATCGCGTCCCCGGCCACGCTCTCCGACACGGCGGCGGCCGCGTACGCCGCCTGGGTCCGCGCGCTCGCGGAGGGCGGGCGCCTTCCCGCGATCACTATCTTCCGACCTCCCACGACGACGGGAGATACGGCGCCCTGGTTCGCGCGCTGGGACCGCACCGCGCTGGGGGTGATGCAGGTCGACTGGCTGCGGGCGGCGCTGGAGGCGGGCGCGGCCGGCGTGCAGCCCGGCTTCGTCGCCCTTCCCGCGCTGACGGGGGATACCACGCCGCTCCCCTTCTCCGGCGTGGTCGCGGAGGGGCTGCTGCGGCGCGACCTGGGCTTCGGCGGCGTGGTGGTGGCCGACGTCTCGGCCGACGGCGTGCTGGCGCGGCGCTGGGGGATGGTTCCCGCGGCGATCGGCGCCGTGCGCGCGGGGGCGGACCTCCTCCTCGGCGTCACCGATCCCGACGCGATGGCGGATTCGCTCGCGGCGGCGGTGGAGCGCGGCCGCATCCCCCGCGACGTGCTGGACCGCGCGGTGCGGCGCGTGTTCGCCGCCAAGCGCCGCGCGGCGCTCGGCATCCCGCCGAAGGACACCACGCGCCTCCCCATCCCCGCGCACGGCGCGGCGGCGACGGCGGGCGCGGCATTCGAGCGGACGACGGCGGTGCTCGGCCCCGTCCCCGCGCTGCAGGGGTGCCGCCGGACGGTGCTGGTGACGACGCCGGACGCGGACGTGCGCGTGCTCTCGGGCGAGCTGCGGCGCCGCATTCCCGATCTCCTCCATCTCCGCACCTGGGTGGCGGCGCGCCACGGGCCGCTCTCGGACCTGGGCGACTGGCCGGGCGACCGCGCGGACTGCGCCGTCGTCGCCGATCTCCCCGGCGATCCCGTGCGCTACATCGGCCGCATCAACCCCCTCGTCGCCCGCGACACCTCGAAGGCGGCGCGGCGCGACACGACCAGTTACCGCGCCGACAGCCTGGCCTTCGTGCGCGACACGGCGACGCGGCGGATGGTCCACGTCTCCCTCGCCGCCGATCCCGCGCGGCCGGTGCCGGAGGCGCGGTCGGTGGTGATGGTGTGGGGATCGGGGGCGACGGCGCAGCGCACGGCCGCGCGGGCGCTCTTCGGGGAGATCCGGCGCCCGGCGGACGAAGTGCCGCATCCCCGCGCCGCGTGGCCGCCCGCGCGCCGCCTCGTCCGCGCGCCCGCGCGGGAGGCGGGGATGAGCGCGGACTCGCTGGCGAAGATCGACGCCATCCTCGAGCGCGGGCTGAACGGCGGCATCTACACCGCGGCCGCCGTGGCCGTCGGGCGGCACGGAAAGCTGGTGAAGCTGCGGGGGATCGGCAGCACCGCCGGGCATCCCGTGGACGCGACGAGCACGCTCTTCGACCTCGCCTCGCTCACCAAGGTCGTCGGCACCACCGCGGCGGTGATGGCGCTGGTGGACGAGGGGAAGGTGCGGCTGGACGCGCCCGTCTACCGCTATCTCCCGCAGTTCCGCGGCGGCGGGCGCGGCGACGTGACCGTGTGGAACCTGATGACGCACACCGCCGGCCTCCCGCCGGGCGACGACCTGTACGGCCAGTCGGCGGACCCCGACGCGGCGCTGCAGCTGGTCTACCGCACCGACCTGGTCTACGAGCCGGGGACGAAGGTGGTGTACAGCGACTTCGGGATGATCCTGATGGCCGAGCTGGTGCGCCGCCGCGCGGGCGAGCCGGTGGACCGCTTCGCCGCGCGGCGGGTGTTCGTGCCGCTGGGGATGCAGAGCACGATGTACCGCCCGCCGCTGGTGTTCTGGGACCGCACGGTGCCGAGCGCGATCGAGTCCGAGCGCCCGTACGTGCTGCGCGAGGTGGTGCACGACGGGAACGCGTTCCGGCTGGGGGGCGTGGCCGGGCACGCGGGGCTGTTCTCCACCGCGCGCGACCTGGCCGTGTACGCGCAGACGCTGCTGAACGGCGGCGCGTACGGCGACCGGCGGATCTGGTCCGCGCGCACGGTGCAGCGCTTCACCACCAAGCAGACGAATGCGCAGACCCGCGCGCTGGGGTGGGACACGCCCGCGAACCGCAGCTCGGCGGGCGACTGGTTCTCGTCGCGCTCCTTCGGCCACACGGGCTACACGGGAACGTCGATCTGGATCGACCCCGAGCGCGACCTGTTCGTGGTGCTGCTGACCAACCGCGTGTACGACGACCCCGCGCGCACCGAGGGGCTGATCCTGGGGATCCGGATGGCGGTGGCCGACGCGGCCGCGCGCGCGATCACCGACATGCCCGTCCGCCCGCGTGCCGGCACGGCGACGGCCGCGGCGGAGGCCGCCCGCGAGCGCGCCCGCATCCGCGCCAAGCAGCACCCCCGCCGGCCCACGAGGCACACGCCGCGGAGATCGACGAGGGGGCGGCGGCGGGGGTGATGACGCGTACCTATCATGCGTCGTGCGTCCGCCGCCTCGCGCCCTCCCCGGCTCGCCTAGGCTCGCCACCCCTCCCGTACCGGGAGGGGTAGGGGTGAGGACATCAGCGCCGGCGGCGGGGATTGGCGTGGCCGCGGGCTGGCCCCCTCCCCCGGCCCCTCCCCCGCTGCGCAGGGGAGGGGAGAACAAAGCGTGGGGGAAAGCAACGGTGCAGCCCGCGGGCCTCGCGGTGCACCGTAGCTTCTGTCGGAGCCGCAGGATGCGCGGCCGACGGATCCCACCCTCTCCCGTTATCGGGAGAGGGCTTGCGCTCTAAGGCGCAGGGTGAGGGCCGACGGATGCGTCCGAAGCAGACCTGCAGCCGGGCCAGCGGTAAGTTTTCTATCCCCGAAATTCTCCCGAACATCTCCCCACCCACGGTGTATCCGACGCCGCTCTTTCGCCCGCCCCGCCGCGGGCGCATTCTGTTGCATCCACCGCCGTCGCCCTGAGCAGTGCAGATCCGCCATCCCCACACGCAGACCCGTTCCATGATCGCCACCACGCAGCGCCAGCGAGTCCTCCCCCGCCTCATCGAAGAGGAGATGCGGGAGTCCTTCCTGGACTACTCGATGAGCGTGATCGTGCAGCGGGCGCTGCCGGACGTGCGCGACGGCCTCAAGCCCGTGCACCGCCGCATCCTCTACGCGATGTACGAGGCGGGGCTCACCCCCACGCGGCCGTACAAGAAGAGCGCGACCGTGGTCGGCGACGTGCTGGGCAAGTACCACCCGCACGGCGACACGGCCGTCTACGACTCGCTGGTGCGCATGGCGCAGGAGTTCGCGCTGCGCTATCCGCTGGTGGACGGGCAGGGGAACTTCGGCTCCATCGACGGCGACAACGCCGCCGCCTACCGCTACACCGAGGCGCGCCTCTCGCCGCTCGCGCTGGAGCTGCTGGCCGACATCGACCGCGACACGGTCGACTTCGCGCCCAACTTCGACGACCGGCTGCAGGAGCCGCGCGTCCTCCCCGCGCGCGCACCCAACCTCCTGGTCAACGGCTCCAGCGGCATCGCGGTGGGGATGAGCACCAACATCCCCCCCCACAACCTGGGCGAGGTCGTCGCCGCCGCCCTCCATCTCCTCGACCACCCGGGGTGCGGCCTCGACGACCTGATGGCGCACCTGCCGGGGCCCGACTTTCCCACCGGCGGCATCATCGTGGGCACGGCGGGGATCCGCGACGCGTACACCAAGGGGCGCGGCCGCGTGGTGATGCGCGCGCGCGTCTACAAGGAAAGCCGCCGCAACGGCCGCGAGCAGCTGGTGGTGACGGAGATCCCGTACGGGACCAACAAGAGCCGCATCATCGAGCAGGTGGCCGAGCTCACCCGCGCCGGGCGGATGGGCGACGTGACCGACCTGCGCGACGAGAGCGACCGCGACGGCATCCGCATCGTGCTGGAGCTGAAGCGCGGCGCCGACGCGGTGAAGGTGCTCAACCAGCTCTTCAAGTGGACGGCCCTGCAGAGCACCTTCGGGGTGATCGCGCTGGCGCTGGACCACGGCGTGCCGCGCGAGTTCGGGCTCAAGCCCATCCTGGAGCGCTGGCGCGACCACCGCGTGCAGGTCGTCGTCCGCCGCAGCCGCTGGGAGCTGGAGAAGGCGCGCGACGAGGCGCACGTGCTGCGCGGGCTGATGGTGGCGCTGGGCCGGATCGAGGAGGTGGTGCGGATCATCCGCTCCTCCCGCACGCGCGAGAGCGCCGCGCACAAGCTGGAGAAGGAGCTCAAGCTCGACTCTCGGCAGAGCGACGCCATCCTGGCCATGCGCCTCTCGCGGCTGACGCAGCTGGAGAGCAAGGAGCTGCGCGAGCGGCTGGATGAGCTGGAGGCGCGCATCGTCGAGCTCGAGGCGATCCTCGCCAGCCCGGAGAAGCAGCTGGACCTGATCCGCGCGGAGCTGCGCGAGCTGGCCGACCGCTACGCGGATCCGCGGCGGACGAAGATCTTCGAGAACGAGAAGGCGGTGAAGCTGGAGGACATGCTCGCGGCCGAGCACGTGGTCGTCACCGTCAGCCGCGAGGGGTACGTCCGCCAGATCCCCATGGCCGTGTACCAGCGCAGCATGACGGCCGGCAAGCGGATCGCGCTGGACAAGTACGAAGACGACTACGTGGAGCGCGCCTTCGTGGCCAGCACCGACGACACGCTGCTGGTGTTCTCGACGGACGGCCGCGCGTACGGGCTGACGGTGCGTGACGTGCCCGAGGCGGGGCTCACCTCGCGCGGCAAGGCGGTGGGGCAGCTCTTCGACATGGGGAAGAAGGCGGGCGTGGCCGGCGTCTTCGTGGTCTCGGAGTTCCGCGCCGACCGCTCGCTCCTCTTCGTCACGGCGGAGGGA
>DASUYB010000046.1 GCA_036377595.1 Longimicrobium sp.
GCTTCAAGGCACGTCTGGCGGCCAAGGTGGCGCTGCACAACTTCTTCATCTGGATGAATCGCAAGCATGCGCGCCCTGCACTTCAGTTTGCGGATTTGCTCGCTTGGTGAATCCCACCAAGCGTTGAATTCGCGGCAACAACCACACGAAGTCCGCCTTCGCGGACTACTGGCGGCGGTGTGGACGAGGTGGTGGCGCGCGCGACGGGCTTCGGGTGAGACGCCGTCGAACGTCCGCGAAGGCGGACTGTGTGCCGTCGCAGCCGCGAGTTTACTCGCATCGTCTCCATTCTGGCACGCGCGTCGCATCTTCACCCGCAGTTCGCGCGGGAGAAACGTTGACCCGAAGCCCGGCCGCCGGTTGATCACGCTCCTCCACGTCTCGGACCTGCACTTCGGGCCGCCGTACCTGCCGCACGTGGGCGAGGCGGTGCAGGCGTTCGCGTCGCGGCTGACGCCGACGGCCATCATCGCCTCGGGCGACTTCACCCAGCGCGCCAAGCCCGAGCAGTTCGCCGCCGCGCGCGCGTTCCTGGACCGTTTTCCCGACGTGCCCACGGTGGTCACGCCGGGGAACCACGACGTGCCGCTGTACCGCTTCGCCGAGCGGATGCTGGAGCCGTATCGCCACTACCGCGCGCACATCCAGCGGGAGCTCGACACGGTGACGAAGATCCCGGGCGCCACCATCGTGGCGCTGAACTCCACCGCGCCGCACAGCGCCATCACCAACGGCCGCATCCACCGCTGGCAGATCGAGCTGGCGCGTGAGGCGTTCGAGGGGCTGCCGGACGGCGAGCTGCGCATCGTCGTCGCCCACCACCACTTCGCCCCGCCGCCGGACTGGGAGGGCGGCGAGGTGATGCCCAAGGCGCAGCGCGCGCTCGACGCGTTCACGGCCATGAAGGTGGACATGATCATGGGCGGGCACCTGCACCGCGCCTACATCGGCAACTCGCTCGACGTGTACGCCGGCGCCGACCGCGAGCACGGGATCGTGATCGTGCAGAGCGGCACCTCGACCAGTCGCCGGGGCCGCGCCCGCGAGGCGGAGAAGAACTCGCTCAACGTGCTGCGCCTGGACGGCGACACCATCCGCGTCACCCACTACATGTACTTCGACGACGCGAAGGACTTCATCCCCACCAGCCGCCACCTCTTCTTCCGCCGCGGCCGTCCGCCGCTGGACGCGAGGGGGCGGATGGAGGTGGAGGCCATCTTCACCGACGACCGCGAGGAGCCGCGCCCATGAGCGAGCGTACCGTGCCCGTGCGGCGCATCGCCGCCGCCGTGGGCGCCGCGCTGGTCGCCGGCGCCGCGGCGGTCTACGTCACCCGAATCCTGCGCGAGCGCGCGCGGACGGCCGGCGGAGGCCGTGGGCCCACGGCGGGCCGGCCGCTGCGGCTGGTGCGCGGCGGGGCGGGGGAGGGCTGAGGCGCCATGGCGCGCTCGCGCGGGGTCCGGCTGCTTTCGTGGATGCTGGGGGGCGTGCTCCTGGGCGTGCTCCTGGCCTTCCTCGTGGCCAACATCGTCGCCCGCACCAGGCCGGGCCACGAGTGGGTGCTGCGGCAGACGCTCACGGCGCTCGGCGGGTCCATCAAGGGCGGCAGGCTGGTCGTCGCCCGGGTGGAGGGGAACCTGTTCGAGGGGGCGAAGCTGTACGGCATCTCCCTCCGCGACACGCAGGGCCGCGCCTTCATCCTGGCCGACAGCGCGTTCGCCGAGTACGACGTGCGCACCCTGCTGTCGCCGAAGATCGTGATCGACTCGCTCACGCTCTACCGCCCGCGCATCTGGGTGTTCAAGATGCCGGGCGACTCGCTCTGGAACTATCAGGCGATCTTCGCCGACACCACGCCGGTCGACACCACGCGCCCGCACGTGGAGCGCTCCACCGACATGGCCTTCGTGCGCCTGGTCGACGGCACCGTGCGCGTGGAGACCCCGTTCCGCGCCGACACCACGCTCCCGCCCGCCGCGCAGCGCCGGCAGATCCGCCAGTTCCTGACCGACACGTCCGACGTGGTGATCCGCCCGGTGAACGGCGGCTACGTGCGCACGGTGGACCTCCGGCAGGTGAACGGCGTGCTGACGCAGGTGCGCTTCGCCCCCGGCTCGGAGCTGGGAACGCGCGCGCGGATCGACTCGCTGCGCACCAACATCCACTTCTACCGCAAGCCCATCGTCGTCACCCACCTGCAGGGCCAGTTCGCGCTCCCCGGCGAGGAGATGAGCAGCACCGGGTACGCGCGCTACCGCGGGGTGAAGACGGGGTTCGCGGAGTTCGACCTGCCGGTGGCGCGGATGCCGCACTCGAAGATGGCCGTCTCGGGCGTGGTGCGCTTCGACAACTACCCGGAATGGTTCAACCCCGCCCAGGGGCCGATGTACGACGTGGCCCTGCGCGGCGACTCGGTGAGCTTCCGCGACTTCCAGTGGCTGTACCGCCGCTTCCCCAACACGCTGGGCGGCTCGATGAACCTGCTGATCGAGACGCGGCCGGGGGGGATCATGATCGACGCGCGCAACGCCCACCTGCGCGCACCGCAGACGCGGATCGACGGCAACTTCGGGATGATCCTGGGCGACACCATGCAGTTCGTCGACGTGAACGTGGAGATGCGCCCGATCCGCGTCTCATTGATCGAGCGGATGCTGCCGGACGGGTTGCCGGTGCGCGGCCTCGTGCTGGGCGGCGTGGAGATCCGCGGCAACAACGCCCCCGCGCGCCCCGACCAGGACCGCTCCGACACCACGGAGACGACCCCGCCCCGCCGCGCGCCGTCCTCCACGCGGCGATGAAATCGAAAAAAGAATTTCTCACGCAGAGTTAGCAGGGTCAGCAGAGGAACTGCAGTTCTCTGCTGACTCTGCTGACTCTGCGTGAGACAATAAGATCGTTTGGGTTGAGATAGAACGGACGAAGCGCGCCGGAGATGGCTCCAGCGCGCTTCGATGTTTCGGCGATTGCGCTCAGTCGATGGCGACGGCGCGGGGCCCGACGGCGGCGAACCCGACGTGCGTGGGAACCCAGGGCTCGTCGGCGGGGCCGATCACCCGGCGCACCACCTCGCGGATGCGCACCAGGTCGCACGGCTTGCTGATGTGCCCCGCGAACCCCTCGTGCAGCGACCGCGACTCCGGCCACGACACCACGTCGGCGGTGACGGCCACCACGGGAATCGTGCGCGTCCGCGGGTCGCGGGAGAGGAGACGGAACGCCGCGGCGCCGTCGACCTCGGGCATGCGCATGTCCATCAGCACCAGCGACGGGTGCTCGCTCCGCGCCGCCAGGTAGGCCTCGCGGCCGTCGCTGGCGTGCAGCACGGAATATCCCGCGTGCTCCAGGTACAGGCCCGCCAGGACGTGCTGGTCGGGGTCGTCGTCGACGATGAGCACGGACTTCATCGCCATCGGTTGCGCTCCGCGTTGCTCACGGGCCGGGGGGGCCGGAGGCGCTTCCAGCTTGTGCAGGGGAAACCCAATCTACGGCGTGGACATCCGAGTACAAGACTTTCGTGCGGCCTGCCGGGCGTGCTACGGCCGCGCGTGGCAGGGGAGCTGGATCACCCCGAGCGGTTCTTGTCGATCACCGCGAAGAGAATGAGGACGAAGGCCAGCAGCCGCAGCGCGTAGATCCAGATCGCGCCCTCCTGCCCCGGGTGCGCCAGGAGCGTCAGCACTGCGCGCTGCACGGCCAGCAGCCAGAACGCCGCGGCGAAGATGGCGAACAGCCGGTCGCGGGTGTCGCGCCAGAAGCGGAGGAAGAACAGCCCCGCCACCAGGTACGCCATCACCATGGCGCCCGATACCAGCGCCTTCAGCGCGTCTCCCATACCAGCCCGTAGACCAGGACCAGCAGCCCCGCCAGCGCGGGAAGCGAGCGCCAGAGCGACAGGTCCACGTCCGGCGCGATCCGCACGTCGACGAACAGCAGCACGTTGTTCAGCGCCAGCCCCACGAAGCACAGCCCCACCCACAGCAGCAGCCGCACGCGGCCGCGGAAGTACCCGCGCAGCAGCAGCGCCGCGCACGCCGCGCTGGTCAGCGCGCAGAGCACGTAGACGAGGGTCGCCATCACTCCTTCCTCAGCCGGAACGCGTCGGCCAGCGAGCGCACGGGGTCCGCGCGCCGGGCGAACAGTTGCTTGATGACCGCCGCGCGGTTGGCGCGGTACGCCTCCGCCAGCCGCTCGACCAGGGCCGCGTGCGCGCTCGCGGCGGCGTAGCGGTACGTCGGCGGCGATGCACCGTCGCCCGCCGCGAAGCCGTGCGCCTGCAGCCGCTCCAGCGTGCGCGCGGCCGACTGGGGGACGGAGAAGAGCGCCTGGCTCAGCGCCTCGGCGGTCCAGCCGCGCGCGGGGTCGGCGCGCAGCAGCATCAGCGCGTCGAGCTGCTCCGCGCTCTCCACGTGCTCGGCCAGGAACCGCAGGACTTCGTCGGGGATCTCCGGGTCGGGCAAGTCTCTCCGAAGGCCGCGTGCACGGCGCGTACCGAAGGCCGGAACGGCGAAACGGTCGCGCGGCACCGGCGGTGCAGGGGCCGCAAGGCGATGGTCGGTCGGCGCGCAAGGCTCCGCCCGCGCCCGACGACGCATCCTGCGCACCCTCGGGGAATCAGGGTCCCTTCGCCGCACCCGCCGTGTTACATCTCCTCGCTTCTGCGTGAGACGTCGAGCCGCGCAGGTTGTTGCTTACGCCACGTCCCGCTTGCGGGGGCGTCCGCCCTTGCGGCCGTTCTCGCGCGCGGCCCGCGCCTTGGCCGGGCTGGTGCGCCCGCCCAGGTACTTGGGCGCCCACGCCGCCATGTTGACGACGTGGGCGATGATCCCGGGCACGTCGATGTGCACGTCGGCGTCGGGCCAGTGCAGCACGCTGCCGCCGGACTCCACCCGCACCGTGGCCAGCTCGTCGGCGGAGAGCCCGGCCAGCTCGCGCTCGGACGCGGCGCGGAACCCCACCAGCCCGCCGTCGGCGAGCTCCAGCAGCACCCGGCCCGACTCGGCGTCGTAGCGCGCCGAGGTCGCGCGCGGCTCGTTTGCGTCGGCCAGCGCCGCGCGCCGGCGGGCGCCATCGAGCTGGGCCAGGATCTGCGCGTCGGACAGCCGTTCAGTCTTGCTCATGGATCTCCTCCCAGCAGTTCATGAGATAGTCGGCCGCGTCCTCCACCAGCCGCACCGCCTTCACCACGTGCTTCGGGCGCATCCGGCGCAGCTCGCGGACGCCCACCGGCACCAGGTCCAGTACCACATGCTCCTCGTAGCCCGAGCAGTACACGTGCACGTGCGGCGGTTCGTGGTCGCGAGTGCGGATAATCACGCGGTACCCATCCACCCTCAGCACCGTTGCCATAGAATAACCCATCGCTAGGTTAATGTCAATGACCAGGAACGCCCCAACGATAGTCCAGAACATCTGGTACGCAAGGGCGTAAAATACTCGCTAAATTGATCTGGCGGTGTCCTCATAGGGGCTGTGCTGCAGGACAGGTAAGATGTTGTGGTGGAACGGGTTATCTCACCATGCCTCCGGTGCGCGGATCAGTTCTGGCAATCCCTCTACCGATGGTGACGCAGAAGGCCCGGCGGGGGCGAACCCCGCCGGGCCTTGCGATGTCGCGATTCGGGAACGTTCAGCGCACCAGGGCCACCGGCGCGTCGACCTGCGCGGCGGGCGCCATCGCCGCCGGCTCCGGCGTGACCGGGGCGGGCGGTGCGACCACGCGCTCGGCCGCGATGTGCGGCGCGATCACCAGCGACACGATGGACATCAGCTTGATCAGGATGTTCATCGACGGGCCGGAGGTGTCCTTGAAGGGGTCGCCCACGGTGTCGCCGGTCACGGCCGCCTTGTGCGCGTCCGAGCCCTTGTACACCGTCTGCCCCTCGATCTCCACGCCCTTCTCGAAGCTCTTCTTGGCGTTGTCCCACGCGCCGCCGGCGTTGCTCTGGAACATGGCCATCAGCACGCCCGAGACGGTCACGCCCGCCAGCATCCCGCCCAGCACCTCCGGCCCCATCGTGAAGCCGACGATCACCGGCGCCAGCAGCGCGATCGCTCCCGGCGGCACCATCTCGCGGATGGCGGCCTGGGTGGAGATGGCCACGCAGCGCTCGTACTCGGGCTTCCCCGTGCCCTCCATGATCCCCGGGATCTCGCGGAACTGGCGGCGGACCTCCTGCACCATGCTCATCGCCGCGCGGCCCACCGCGCTGATGGCCAGGGACGAGAAGATGAAGGGGATCATCGCGCCCACGAACAGCCCGCCCAGCACCCGCGCGTTGGAGATGTCGATGCGGTCGATGTTGGCCGTGCCCATGAACGCCGCGAACAGCGCCAGCGAGGTGAGCGCGGCCGAGGCGATGGCGAAGCCCTTCCCCGTGGCCGCCGTGGTGTTCCCCACCGCGTCGAGGATGTCGGTGCGCTGCCGCACCTCCTTGGGCAGCCCGCTCATCTCCGCGATGCCGCCCGCGTTGTCGGCGATGGGGCCGAACGCGTCGATCGCCAGCTGCATCGCCGTGGTCGCCATCATCCCCGCCGCGGCGATGGCCACGCCGTACAGCCCGGCAGCCTGGTACGAGCCGATGATCCCCGCTGCCAGCACGATGATGGGTGCCGTGGTCGACTCCATCCCCACCGCCAGGCCGCCGATCACGTTGGTGGCATGCCCCGTCGACGACTGGCGCACGATGGAGCGCACCGGGCGCCGGCCCATGGCCGTGTAGTGCTCGGTGATCAGGCTCATCAGCGTGCCCACCACCAGGCCGATCACGACGGCCACGAAGACGCCCATCGAGGTGAAGGGCGTGGAGTCCGCGCGCCGCAGCGACATCTCCCCCGCGGGAAGGATCCAGCGGATGAGGAAGAAGGAGGCGATGGCGGTGAGGAGGATCGACGCCCAGTTCCCGATGTTCAGCGACTGCTGCACGTTGCCGTTGTCGTCCTTCACCCGCACCAGCAGGATGCCGGCGAGCGAGAAGACGATCCCCATCGCCGCGATCAGCATGGGGAGGAGGATGGGCGAGAGGCCCATCACCGGGTCGTCGAAGCGCCCCACCTGCACCTCGCGGCCGAGCACCATCGTCGCGAGGATCGTGGCCACGTAGCTGCCGAACAGGTCCGCGCCCATCCCCGCCACGTCGCCCACGTTGTCGCCCACGTTGTCGGCGATGGTGGCCGGGTTGCGCGGGTCGTCCTCGGGGATCCCCGCCTCGACCTTCCCCACCAGGTCGGCGCCCACGTCGGCCGCCTTGGTATAGATGCCGCCGCCCACGCGCGCGAACAGCGCGATGCTCTCGGCGCCCAGCGAAAAGCCGGTGAGCACCTCCAGCGCGCGCGCCATGCTGGGCCCCGAGGGCGGCGCGTCCTTGGCGAAGATCATGTAGAGGACGATGAACATCCCCCCCAGCCCCAGCACCGCCAGCCCGGCCACGCCCATTCCCATCACCGACCCGCCGGCGAAGGAGACGTCGAGCGCGCGCGCCAGCCCGGTGCGGGCGGCGTTGGCGGTGCGGACGTTGGCCTTGGTGGCCACCGTCATCCCGATGAAGCCGGCCATGATCGAGAACAGCGCCCCGATCACGAACGACACCACGATCAGCGGGCTCGAGTTCTCGCTGGTGGACCCCAGGAAGAAGAGGCCGATGGCCGCGACGACCGCGAACACCGCGAGCACGCGGTACTCGGCGAACAGGAAGGCGCGCGCGCCGGAGGAGATGTGCCCCGCGATCTCGCGCATGGTCTCGCTGCCGGGGTCCTGCCGCGTGACCCACGCCGAGCGCCAGAGGGTGTAGATCAGGGCCACCGCGCCCAGCGCGGGGACGAGATAGACGTGCCAGGTCATGTGTGGTCTGCGGAAATGCGAAAGCCCGGCGTACCCGACCCCCTTTCCGCGGGGGGCGCGCACGCGCTGCTGGTGGTCCTCTGCGGCCGCCGGCGGGGAGCGCCCCACTGCGGCGGCCCGTGAAGATATCCGGGGAACGCCCGCGCGCCAGTCCCCCCCACCCGTTTTCGTGCGGAAACGAACCCGGGCCCGCCGCGTGGGCGGGCCCGGGCCCGGTTCACCGCGCCGTCGCCCTGCGGGTCAGGAGCGGGGGCGCTCGTCGCGCGAGCGGGTGTAGCTGTCGCCCTCGGGCGGGAAGTCGGCCGAGCGCGACATGTGGCCGGTGCGCTGCAGCACGCTGTGGGTGCGGCTGTACAGGAAGTAGATGGCCAGGCCGATCACCATCCAGATGATCAGGCGCAGCCAGGTGTCGCCCGGCAGCGAGGCCATCATGTAGCCGCAGGTGAGGATCCCCAGGATCGGCACCAGCGGCACCAGCGGCGTCTTGAAGGGACGCTCGCGGTTGGGCTCGGTGTAGCGCAGGTAGATGATGCCGCCGCAGACGATGACGAAGGCCAGCAGGGTGCCGATCGACACCAGCTCGCCCAGCACGCCGATGGGGAAGAGCCCCGCGATCACCGCCGCCACCACGCCGGTGATGATGGTGGTGATGTAGGGGGTGCGGAAGCGCGGGTGCACCTTGCCGAACGCTGCGGGAAGGAGCCCGTCGCGCGACATCGAGTAGAAGATGCGCGGCTGCCCCATGAGCATCACCAGCACCACCGAGGCCAGGCCGGCGATGGCGCCGATGTTGATGAAGTAGGTCAGCCAGCGCAGCGCCGGGCCGGCCGCGTCGATGGCCACGAACACCGGGTGCGGCACGTTCAGCTTGGTGTAGTGCACCATTCCCGTCATCACCAGCGACATCAGGATGTACAGCACGGTGCAGATGGCCAGCGAGCCCAGCATGCCGATGGGCATGTCCTTCTGCGGGTTCTTGGCCTCCTGCGCCGCGGTGGAGACGGCGTCGAAGCCGATGTAGGCGAAGAACACCACCGCCGCGCCGCGCACGATCCCGCTGATCCCGTAGTGCCCGAACTCGCCGGTGTTGGGCGGGATCATGGGGCTCCAGTTCTCCTTGTGCACGTACTGGAAGCCGAAGAAGATCACCATCAGCACGATGGCCGTCTTCACCACCACGATCACGTTGTTGAAGCGGGCCGACTCCTGGATGCCGATCACCAGCAGCGTGGTCATCAGCAGCACCAGCACCACCGCGGGGATGTTCATGAACGCCCCGGTGCGCTGGATGTGCCCCTCGACCAGCGCGAAGGGCGCGGAGGAGAGCGCGGTGGGGATGGAGATCCCCAGCTCGTTGAGGAAGGCGGTGAAGTATCCCGACCACCCCACGGCCACCGTCGACGCCCCGAACAGGTACTCCAGGATCAGGTCCCACCCGATGATCCACGCGATCAGCTCGCCCAGCGTGGCGTAGCCGTAGGTGTACGCGCTGCCGGCGATGGGGATCATGGCGGCGAACTCGGCGTAGCACAGCCCGGCGAACAGGCACCCCAGGCCGGCCACGACGAACGAGATCCAGATGCCCGGCCCGGCGTACTGCGCCGCGGCGCTGCCGGTGAGCACGAAGATCCCCGCGCCGATGATGGCGCCGATGCCGAGCAGCACCAGGTTGCTCGCCGAGAGCGCGCGTTTGAGGCTGTGCTCGCCCTCGCTGAACGCGTCCTGCCGCAGCTCGTCGATGGACTTGCGAGCGAAAAGGCTCATGGAGGCTCCTGTGGAGGCGGAAGCGGCTGGCGGCGTCCGCCGTGGGGGTTGGCCGGGCGCCGCGTGCGTGCGGCGCGCCGCGTTCGGGTCCCGCCCTGGGGACCGTTCGGATGTCCGTCCGGGGGATGCGCGTGCGTCCGCCGGCGGGGGTGCTGCGTGGCTCGCGGGGGCGCCCGCTGGTCCAATCGGGGCGCGTTGCGTCTCGGAAAGGCAAGCAAACTGGCGCCGCCCGGCCACTCCGTCAAGCGCGCCCCGCCGTCCGCGCGCGCGGACGCCGGTCCATTCCCCGCCAGGGCGCGTGTCGGGCGACCGTGAAGACACCCGCGAGCCGCCGCGGAGTTCCACGGATCCACGCCGGGACGCGACGCAAAATGTCGCCCTGCCTGGATCCGCGCGCGATCCGGGCGTCCGGGACGGCGCCGCGTGGCGCACGGGCAGGCGTGGTCGTCATTGGACCGGGCGGGGTCGGCCGGGAGGAGCGCCGCGCGGCGCGCACCCATGGGATGCGATACGGATTGCGCGCGGCGGGTGCGGCATGTAGCATCCGTGCTTCTCATCACCCCCGGTCTTCCCGTCACGAGCCCCGATGGCGCAACGCGGCCTGCTGGACGTTCCCGACTCCCGTTCCTTCACGCTGCGGCGCGTGGCGCAGCGGCTGCTGGGCGTGCGCCGCGTGGTGCTCACCACGCACGTGAACGCCGACGGCGACGGGTGCGGCTCCGAGGCGGCGGCCGCCGCGTGGCTCGAGGAGAACGGGATCGAGGCCACCATCGTCAACCCCACCGAGTTCCCGCAGACCTTCCGCTTCCTCCTGCACCGGCAGGACGTGGTCGCGGAGATGGGGAGCTCCGAGGCCGACGCGGCCATTGACGCGGCCGACCTCTTCCTGGTGCTCGACACCGCCGAGCCGCAGCGCGTCGGCGGCCTGGCGCCGCGGCTGCCCAGGGACAGGACACTCGTGGTGGACCATCACCCTGCCGGGCGCGAGGTGGTGGGCGACACGGCGGTGCAGGACCCGTCCGCTGCGGCCACGGGCGAGATGGTGTACGACCTGATCCGCGTCACCGGCGACGAGGTGCCGGCGGTGGCGGCGCTGGGCGCGTACGTGGCCATCGTCAGCGACACCGGCTCGTTCCGCTACAGCAACACCACGCCGCGCGCGCACGCCGTGGCGGCCGACCTGCTGGGGCGGGGGATCGACCCCGAGGTCGTCTACCGCCGCCTGTTCGCCACGGCGCCGCTGCGGCGGCTGGAACTGCTGCGCGAGGCGCTCAGCACGCTGCAGTTCGACGAGGAGGTGGGGCTGGCGTGGATGCTGGTGACGCGCGAGACGGCGGACCGGCTGAACGCCGACGGCGAGGACTTCGACGGGCTGATCGAGCACGCGCGCTCCATCGCCGGCACCGAGGTGGCGCTGCTGTTCAGGGAGACGGAGGACGGGAAGACGAAGATCTCCTTCCGCTCCAACGGCCACGCCGACGTGAACCGGATGGCCCGGAAGTTCGGCGGCGGTGGGCACGTGAAGGCCGCCGGCGCGCTGGTCGACGGCCCCGCCGAGGCCATCGCGCCGCCCGTGATCGCCTCCGTGCGCGAGTCGCTGCGGGGGTAGAGATCGGAAAAGAAGGTCTCTCACAGCAGGCGTTCGACAGCACCGTTTTACACGTTGGCCATAAGAGGTTGAACAGCAACAAGATACAACAAGACCCCGTCGGACGCGTGTACAACGCGTCCGGCGGGGTCTGAATCGAGGCAAGTGCTTACACAGGTGTAACT
>DASUYB010000047.1 GCA_036377595.1 Longimicrobium sp.
GTTACACCTGTGTAAGCACTTGCCTCGATTCAGACCCCGCCGGACGCGTTGTACACGCGTCCGACGGGGTCTTGTTGTATCTTGTTGCTGTTCAACCTCTTATGGCCAACGTGTAAAACGGTGCTGTCGAACGCCTGCACAGAGACACGGAGGAAAAAGAGAGGCACAGAGAACTCACCGTGGTCCTCTGTGCCTCTCCGTTTTCTCCGTGCCTCTGTGTGATTTCTGTTGATTAGTCGGTACGGCGCTCGACGGGCGCGGCGCCGGCGAGGGCGGTGTCGAGCTGGTCGTCCGTCCATCCTTCCCAGTCGGCCGGCGTGGGCACGATGCGGCGCTTGACGCCCGAGCACTCGAAGCACAGCCACCCGTGCGTCATTCCCGCGCTGAGCGAGACCAGCCGGTCCTTGTGGGCGAGCGTGGGGATCACGTTCCACACCGTCCAGGTGCTTCCGTCGCGCGAGGTGAAGGTCCGCAGGGCCATGGGAGGGGCAGGGACGAGGGGAGGATGCAACGAATGGGATCACCGCGTGGTGCGTTTCCATCTACGGTAATCGAAGAAACGCGTGGAGTGCAAGCGTCATCCGTAGCAGATGGCCTCCCGCGCTACTCCCCGCGCAGCCGGGCGGCGTCCACGTTGGCGGCGATCAGCACCCGCGCGATGGCGCGCGCGGCCACGGGCGAGACGAAGTGCCCCGCCGGCACCAGCAGCCGCAGCGGCGCGGAGATTCGGCGCAGCGCCGCGAGGGTCGCCACGACGGGCTCCGCCGGGTCCAGCGCGGCCACCGCGTCGGCGTCGCCGGCGAGGACCACGCGGATCCCCTCGCCGCCCTCGAAGGCGCGCAGGCGGTCGCCGTAGCGCTCGTCCGCCAGCACCGCGGTCACCGGGCCGCGGCGGAGGCGTGCCTCGATCGTCGCCACCATCTCCGGGTTGGCGGTGGCGATCACCAGCGGCTTTCCCAGCGTGTCGGCCAGCGGGCGGACGACGTGCGCGTGGAAGGGGGTGGTGACGACGAGGTCGGCCTCGCGCATCGCCTCGGCCAGCTCGTGGCGGGCGACGGCGTCGAACACGTCGTCGACGGGGGCGGGCGTGGCCTTCATCCCCCACTGGTGCGACATCTCGTGCGCCAGCGCCGTCCGCGCGTCCTCCGTGGCGTCGACGCACAGGCAGTGGAGCGGCACCGTGGCGGTCCATCTCCGCACCAGGTCGGGGAGATGGGGGACGCGCACCTGCAGCTCCGACGCCTCCTCCAGCACCTTCGACAGCCACTCGGCGCTCTCGTTCAGCTCCGGCCCGTGCGGCCTGGGGAGCGGGGCGATGACCACGCCGCGGCGGTTGCGGATCTCCACCAGCCCGTCCGCGGCCAGCCGCTGGTAGGCGGCGGAGACGATGCGGTGGTCCGTCTCGGACACCTGCGCCGCCTCGCGGATGCTGGGAAGGCGGTCGCCGGGGCGGAGATGCCCGGTGTGCACGCCCGCCGCCACGCCCGCCCGCAGCCGCGCCGCGAACTCGCCGCGGCCGCGCGGGGAAAGGAGCACGCGGCGCAGCTCGCCCGGCGACCACGGCTGCCGCCCGTCGGCCGCGGTCTCCGACGGCGCCGGCTCGCCCGCGCGGCGCATCAGCGCCACGGTGCCCGTCACCGCGCCGATGGCGTCGGTCACGGGCGCCAGCAGGAGCTCCACCTTGCGCGTCTTGCCGTCCGTGCACGCCGCCTCGGCCACTGCGCGGCAGGGCTCCGCGTCGGGGCCCGCGGCGCGCATGGCGTCGAGCAGGTGCAGCAGCTCGTCGGTGACCGCGGGGTTGGGGCGGCCGGCCAGCTCGTCCTCGCGCCACCCCAGCAGCCGCTCGGCGGCGCGGTTCCAGGTCAGCACCGTGCCGTCGAGGTCCATCGCCGCCGCGGCTGCGGGAAGCGAGTCGACCAGCGCCCGCAGCGCTTCGGCGTCTCCTCCCGCATCCTTGTCGACGGCCGGCGCGGACGAGGGGCGGAGCGACCACGCCACGCCCTCGCCCACGCCGCACGCCCACGCGGCCGCCTCCACGCGCACCGGCAGCCGGCGGCCGGGGCGGAGGCGCAGCTCCAGGCGGCGCGGCTCGATGCTGGCGCGCACCATCGCCAGCACGTCGCGGAGCGCGGGCCGGTCGCCCTCCATGACGAAGGTCTCCAGCGCGGCCCCGGCCAGGTCCTCGCGCCGCGCGCCGAGAAGGGTGCCGACGGCGGAGTTGGCGTGGCGCACCACGCCTTGGCTGTCCGTCACCAGCAGCGCGTCGGGCGACGCGGCGAAGAGCGTGCGGAACGGCTCCGCCTCGCCGGGTGCCGCGTCGCCCTCGCCCCGGCGCTCCGCGACGAGGGCCTCGCGCGCCTCGCGCAGCTCGGCGGCGGCCACGTGCAGCGCGCGCGACGCCTCGCCCAGCAGCTGGCGCAGGAGGTCGGGGTCGGCGCTGTCCTGCGTCTGGCGGAGGCGCGGCTCCAGCGAGTCGAGGAGATGGGCGATCGAGGTGTGGTCCTGCATCACTCGGCGGCAATGGCGGTCCGGCCGCGGGCGTCGGCAGCCGCGCGGCGAGGGACGACGGATGGGCGTCGAATTTTTCCCGGCTCGCTGCCGCAAGGTTCCGGCCAAGGGAAGTGCTGAGTGATGAGTACCGAAGTGCTGAGTGGGAATCCAGCCGGGGCGAGCCGCGGCTCGCGACCGCCGCCGCTCCTCAGCACTCAGCACTCAGCACTTCTATCGTTTCCATCCGTTCCGCGTACTTTCATCCCGCCCATGGCGCGGCGCTTGCGCGCGGCGCGCGGGCCGGGAACGACCACATACGACGGACGGAATCTGCATATGCCGGAGACGATCGACGCCAGCCGCAGGATCGTGATCGAATGCGTGGAGCCGGAGCTGGACTGCGGCCGCTACGCCGTCAAGCGCGAGGTGGGCGACACCGTGCAGGTGTTCGCCGACATCTTCAAGGAGGGGCACGACGCCATCGCCGCCGCCGTCCGCTACCGCGCCGAGGACGAGACGGAGTGGCGCGAGGCGCCCATGCGCTTCTGGGACAACGACCGCTGGACCGGCGCCTTCACCGTCGACCGCAACTGCCGGTGGTACTTCACCGTCGTCGCCTGGACCGACTGGTTCGGCACCTGGCAGTCGGACCTGCGGAAGAAGTACGACGCGGGGCAGAACGTCTTCCTGGAGCTGTTCGAGGGGGCGCAGCTCGTCGCCGTCGCCGCGGCGGAGGCGGCGGAGCCGGACGCGGGGAAGCTGCGCCGCTTTCTGGTCGAGATCCTGGGCGACGAGCGGGGGGAGATCACGCATCTCCACGAGGAGGCGGAGTTCGAGACCATCGCCTCCATCCTCGAGGCGGGCGACGGGGACCGCACGCTCGCAGATCGCGTGGCCGCGGCGCTCGACGCCGAACTGCTGGCGCTGATGGAGGCCAACCCCATCCGCACCGACCTGACCGAGTACGATCGTCTCCTCCCCGTGCAGGTGGACCGCGTGGCCGCCCGCTTCGCCGCGTGGTACGAGCTCTTCCCCCGCTCGATGTCCGACGATCCCGCGCGCCACGGCACCTTCCGCGACGTGATCGACAAGCTGCCGTACGTGCGGGAGATGGGGTTCGACGTGCTCTACTTCCCCCCCATCCACCCGATCGGCCGGCAGTTCCGGAAGGGGAAGAACAACACGCTGACACCGGCGGAGGACGATCCCGGCTCGCCCTACGCCATCGGCGGCGAGGGGGGCGGGCACCGCGACGTGCATCCCGAGCTGGGGACGCTCGCCGACTTCCGCGCGCTGGTGGACGCGGCGCACGAGCACGGGCTGGAGCTGGCGCTCGACTTCGCCATCCAGGTGTCGCCCGACCATCCCTACGTGGCCGAGCATCCCGGGTGGTTCTACGTCCGTCCGGACGGGACCATCAAGTACGCCGAGAATCCGCCGAAGAAGTACCAGGACATCTATCCCCTGAACTTCTACGGCGACGACTGGGAGGGGCAGTGGCGCGAGTGGCGCGACGTGATCCTGCACTGGGTGGCGCAGGGCGTCCGCATCTTCCGCGTCGACAACCCGCACACCAAGCCGGTGCAGTTCTGGGAGTGGATGATCCGCGAGGTGCAGCGCCAGTACCCGGACGTCATCTTCCTCTCCGAGGCGTTCACGCGGCCCAAGATGATGAAGGCGCTGGCCAAGGCGGGGTTCACGCAGAGCTACAGCTACTTCACCTGGCGCAACTTCAAGGGCGAGCTGATCGAGTACTTCACCGAGCTGACGCAGACGCCCACGAAGGAGTACTACCGGGCGAACCTCTTCCCCAACACGCCCGACATCCTCCCCGAGTTCCTGCAGCGGGGCGGGCGGCCGGCGTTCATGATCCGCGCGATCCTGGCGGCCACGCTGTCGACGGTCTACGGGATCTACAGCGGCTTCGAGCTGTGCGAGAACCGCGCGCTGCCGGGGAAGGAGGAGTACCTCGACAGCGAGAAGTACGAGATCAGGGCGTGGGACTGGGACCGGCCGGGGAACATCCGCCCGCTGGTCACGCGGCTGAACCAGGTGCGGCGGCAGAACCCGGCACTGCACGAGTACGACAACCTGCGCTTCTACGGGGCGGACGGCGACGACATCCTGTTCTACGGGAAGATGACGGAGGACCGCACGAGCATGGTGTTCGTGGCGGTGAACCTGGACCCGTTCGCCGCGCACGACACCGTGCTGCACTTCCCGCTGCACGAGATGGGGATCGGGTGGGGCGACCCGTGGGAGGTGGAGGAGCTGCTCACCGGCGAGCGCCACTTCTGGCACGGCGCCGACCAGTGGGTGCGGCTGGAGCCCGACGCCCCCGGGCGCATCTATCGCGTGCGCGCCTGGCGCAGCTCGGAGACGGGCTTCGACTACTTCATGGCGCCGACGCTGGTGTGAGGGGCGAGTGCGAAAGTGCGAAAGTGCGGGAACGGTGGGATCTGGCGCGAACTGGATGAAGTGACGATGCAGCGTCCACGCTGAGTTCTCCCCTCCCCTGCGCAGCGGGGGAGGGGCCGGGGGAGGGGGCCTGCCGGGGGCGGGCAGGATGCTCGTCGAGATGATGGACGCATCCAGGCCACCTCTCCCCGGTACGCGAGAGGGGCGAGCTTAACCGAGCCGGAGAGGGCTCGATAAATGGCAACGGCGACAGCAAATCCGCGCTGTCGCCGTTCTCCATTGGTCCTGCGTCTCAATTCAACGCACTTCCGCACTTCCGCACTTCCGCACCTTCGCACTCTCGCACCCGTCACCACCTCGGCTCGGCGGCCATCAGCGCGGCGATCTCGGGGCCGGGGAGGGGGTGCGAGAAGAGGTAACCCTGCCCGTACTCGCACTCCAGCGACCGCAGCTCGCGCAGCACCTCGGCGCTCTCGATCCCTTCCGTCACCACCGCCACGCCCAGCGCATGGGCGAGGGCGACGATGGTGCGGACGAGGGGCAGATTCGCGCTCTCGATCACGAACGAGCGGTCGATCTTCAGCGCGTCCAGCGGCAGCCGGTGCAGGTAGCCGAGCGACGAGTAGCCGGTGCCGAAGTCGTCGATGTGCAGCTGCACCTGCAGCGCCTTCAGCCGGTGCAGCGTGGCCGTCACCTGCTCGGTGTGCTGCATCAGCACGCTCTCGGTGATCTCCAGCTTCAGCGTCCCCGGCGCGATCCCCGTCTCCGCCAGCACGCGGGCTACCCGCTCGGGAAGGTCGGGCTGCAGGAACTGCCGCGCGGACAGGTTCACCGCCATGGTCAGCGGCGTATCGCCCCGATGCGCGTCCTGCCAGCGGCGCAGCGCGTGGCAGGCCTCGGCCAGCACCCACATCCCCATCGGCAGGATCAGCCCCGTCTCCTCGGCCAGGGGGATGAAGGCGTCGGGGGGAAGGAGCCCGCACTCGGGGTGCTGCCACCGCACCAGCGCCTCGAAGCCGGCGATCCGCCCCGTCCCCAGCGAGACGATGGGCTGGTAGTGCACGCGCAGCTCGCCGCGGTCCAGCGCGCGCCGCAGATCGGTCTCCATCCGCAGCCGGGCGATGGAGCGGGCGTGCATCTCGCGGTCGAACACCTCGTACTGCCCCTGCCGCCCGTCGCGGCTTCGCCCCAGCGCGATGGCCGCGTCGCGCAGCACGTCCTCGGCGCGCTCGTAGCCGGTGTAGCTGAGCGCGATCCCCACGCTGGCCCCCGTGGCCACCTCCGTCCCGGCCACGGCGAAGGGGCGGGCGATCGAGTCCTGCAGGCACGCGGCCACCCGCGTGGTCTCCGCGATCCCGTCGATCTCGTTCAGCAGCACCGCGAACTCGTCGCGCGCCACGTGCGCCACCAGCGCGTCGGGACGCACGCACTCGCGCAGCCGCGCGGCCACGGCCACCAGGAGCTCGTCCGCGGCGTCGCGGCCGAGCGAATCGGCCACCAGCTGGAAGCGGTCGAGCCCCACGGCCAGCACGGCGAAGTCGGCCTCGCCGCGGCGCTCGCGCTCCACCATCGCCTCCAGCCGGTGCGCGAACAGGCCGCGGTTGGGGAGGCCGGTGACGGGCTCGAAGAAGGCGTTGCGCAGGAGCTGGCGCTCCATCCCGCGCCGCTGGGTGATGTCCTCGCAGCAGGTGACCAGCCCCACCACCTCGCCGCGCGAGTCGCGCACCACGTCGGAGCGCAGGAGCACGGGAAAGACGCTGCCGTCGCGCCGCACGTTCACCGTCTCGCGGCTCCAGCCGGCCATCCGCGCCATCTCCCGGCTGGTGATGGGGCGCGCGTGCTCGGCCGGCGCGAAGATGCTGGCGTGGCGGCCGCGCAGCTCGTCGACCGACCAGCCGTGCATCGCCGCCTCGGCGGGGTTCGAGTAGAGGATGTGCCCGTCGGCGTCGGTGATGGTGACGCCGATCTGCATCGTCTCCACCGCCTTCTCCAGCATCCTCAGCGACAGCCGCCCGCGCGCGCCGGCGATGGCGCCCACGAACCCCGCCTCGGCCGCGGCCGCGGGACGGCGCTCGAGCAGGTCGCCCGCCATCGACGCCAGGTGGTCCAGCACCTCGGCGTCCTGGTCGCTCCAGGCGCGGGGGCGCGTGTCGATGGCGCACAGGCTTCCCGCCACGCCGCCGTCCGCGGTGCGGATGGGCACGCCCGCGTACGCCACCTCGCCCAGCCAGAGCCCCGGGTTCCTCACCACCTCGGGATGCGTGCGCGCGTCTTCCACCAGCAGCGCCCGCCCCGTGGCCGTGGGAATGCGGCAGAGCGAGCGCGAGATGTGCGCCGCCCGGCGCGCCCGCCAGCGCGGGTCGTGCCCCGCGCGGCCGTAGAAGGCGCGGCCGTCGTGCAGGTGGATGATGGAGACGGGGACTGCCAGCACGCGCTCGGTGAACGCGGCGAGCCCGGTCAGCGTGTCGGGAGCGGGCGCGGACGAGCCGCGCGGCGTGACAGCTTCGAGGTTCGAAGCGGGCATTCTCTCCCCTGTGGCGGGACAGGATTCATTCCGGTGGGGACGGAATGCGGCGCCGCTCCCGTTCGGAGCGCGGCGGCAGGGACGCTGGGGGGATTTTCGCCGTGCGGAGGTGTTGACGACCGAAAGTAAACGCGCGTCACCGCGCGCGGTACCTTTTTAACCGCTTTGTGCGGAAACGGCCATTTCTCGCCGTCTCCACGGGCATCCCCGCAGATCCCCAGGAGCGGGGAATACGTGCGCAAGTGGTTCTGCGTCAATCGGTTTACGCGGCGTGAGGTGAACAGATGTAGGGGATGACGGGGATCCGCGATCATCTACCCGGGTGTCTGCGGTCCTGATTTTTCATACAGAGAAGCCGGAGGATCACAGAGGCGCAGAGAACCCGATCGCGGTCCTGACATGACTGGTGTAGGGAGCCGAAGACGTAAAAAAGGGCGCGGGGGATGGTCTCCCCTGCGCCCTGTCTCTTCGTCCCGGCCGCGGGCGAAGGGGGAGCATCTCCCCCTCGCCACGTTCAAATTATAGCCCACCCGGGGGCTTGCGGCCAGCCCCCCGTCGTGCTGCAGAGTTGTCGGCGAAAAATCGCCCGGCGAGAGGTTGCCGACAACGCACGAGGGAGGGAGCGGATGGACCGCTACGTACTGGATTTCCAGGAGATTGACCAGACGCAGGTCGCGGTCGCCGGCGGCAAGGGCGCGCACCTGGGAGAGCTCTCGCGGATCGAAGGCATCCACGTGCCGGACGGCTTCTGCGTGACGACGGACGCTTTCCGGCGGATTCTGGCGGACGCGCCGTCGCTCGGCGATCGGCTCGACCGGCTGTCGCGCCTGGAGCCGGACGACCGGGAGGCGATCGGCGCGCTCAGCGCGGAGATCCGCGGGACGATCGAAGGGATCGCCATCCCCGGCGACCTGGCGGCGGCGATCACCGGCGCGCTCGCCCGCCTCGGCGAGCAGGCCGCCTGCGCCGTCCGCTCCAGCGCGACGGCAGAGGACCTGCCGACGGCCTCCTTCGCCGGCCAGCAGGACACCTACCTGAACGTCGTAGGGCCGGCGGCGATCCTCCGGCACGTCAGCCGATGCTGGGCCTCGCTCTTCACCGAGCGGGCCGTGACCTACCGCCTGCGGAACGGCATCGACCACCGGCAGGTGCAAATGGCCGTGGTGGTGCAGCGGATGGTCTTCCCGCAGGCGGCCGGCATCCTGTTCACGGCCGACCCGATCACCGGCAACCGGAAGATCTCCTCCGTGGAGGCCGGCTTCGGCCTCGGCGAGGCGCTGGTCTCCGGCCTGGTGAACGCGGACGTCTACAAGGTGCGGGACGGCGAAGTCGTCGCCAGGACGATCGGCGCCAAGCGGCTCGCCATCTTCGCGTCGCCGGGGGGCGGGACGGAGGAGCGGGCGATCGAGCCGGAGCGGCGGGAGCAGCCGGCGCTGACGGACGCGCAGGTGGTGCGGCTCGCCGAGCTGGGCCGGCGGATCGAGGCGCACTTCGGCCGCCCCCAGGACATCGAGTGGTGCCTGGCCGACGACGACTTCCAGGTCGTCCAGAGCCGGCCGATCACCACGCTCTTTCCCATCCCCGAGGCCGGCGACGGGGAGAACCACGTCTACGTCTCGGTCGGACACCAGCAGATGATGACCGACCCCATCAAGCCGCTGGGGCTCTCCTTCTGGCAGATGTTGACCCCGCGGCCGATGGCCGAAGCCGGCGGAAGGCTGTTCGTCGACGTCACACAGATCCTGGCTTCCCCGGCGAGCCGCGGCAGCATGGTGGGTCTCCTGGGGAAATCCGATCCGCTGATCGGCGACGCGCTGCAGACCATCCTCGATCGCGGCGATTTCATTCCGTCGCTCCCGGACGCCGGTCCCGCATGGGAACCGCCCGGCGCCGGGTCCGAGACGATCGAGACCGATCCGGCCATCGTCGCCGAGCTGATCGCGCGGAGCGAGGCCTCCATCGCCGCCCTGCAGCGCGACATCCGACCGCTATCCGGAACGGCGCTGCTCGAGTTCATCCTCGCGGACATTGAGCAGCGGAAGCGCGTCCGGCTCGATCCGAGGAGCCTCCAGGTGGTCATGGCGGGGATGGAGGCTGCGTGGTGGCTGAACGAGCGCCTGGAGACGTGGCTGGGCGAGAAGAACGCGGCAGATACGCTCACGCAGTCCGTCCCCCACAACGTCACGTCGGAGATGGGCCTGGCGCTCCTCGACGTCGCGGATGTGATCCGCCCGCACCCGGAGGTAGTGGCCTTTCTGCAGCAGGTCGACGATGAGGATTTCCTCGACGAGCTGCCCGGGCTCCCGGGCGGGCAGGAAGCGCGAGACGCCATCCGCGCCTGGCTCGACCGGTACGGCATGCGCTGCGTCGGCGAGATCGACATCACGCGCCCGCGCTGGAGCGAACGCCCCACCACGCTCGTGCCCCTGATCCTCGGCAACGTCAGGAACTTCGAGCCGGGCGCCGGCAAGCGGCGCTTCGAGCAGGGGCGGGAGGAGGCCTGGAGGAAGGAGCAGGAGGTGCTGGAACGCCTGCGGACGCTGCCGGACGGGGAGCAGAAGGCCGAAGAGACGAAGCGGATGATCGACCGGGTCCGGACGTTCGCCGGGTACCGCGAGTATCCGAAGTACGACATGGTCAGCCGGTACTTCGTTTACAAGCAGGCCTTGATGGAAGAGGCCGAGCGCCTCGTGCGGGCCCGCGTGCTTCGTGAGAAGGAAGACATCTTCTTCCTCAAGTTCCAGGAGCTCCACGACGTCGTGCGCACGCGCCAGGCGGATGACCAGCTCATCCGCAATCGGAAGGAAGCGTTCAGGTCGTACCAGGCGCTCACGCCGCCCCGGGTGCTCACGTCGGAGGGCGAGGCCGTGGCCGGGTCGTACCGGCGTGAGGATCTGCCGGCCGGCGCGCTCGTCGGGCTACCGGTGTCCGCCGGGACCATCGAGGGCCGCGCCCGCGTCATCCTCGACATGGCGGAGGCCGATCTCGAGCCGGGCGACATCCTTGTCACCGCCTACACGGACCCCAGCTGGACGCCGCTGTTCGTCGCGATCGAGGCCTTGGTGACGGAAGTGGGAGGCCTGATGACCCACGGCGCCGTGATCGCGCGGGAGTACGGCCTGCCCGCCGTCGTGGGTGTGGAGCATGCCACCCGGCTGATCCGGGACGGCCAGTGGATCCGCGTGCATGGGACGGAAGGGTATGTCGAGATCCTGTCCTGATGCCGTTTCTCAGGATTTACCGTGCATTCCCATGTTCCCGAACTGAAGAATCTCACACGGAGGAAACGGAGGTAACGGAGGAACTGAACGCGATCGGGAGTTTCTCCGTTACCTCCGTTCCCTCCGTGTGAGTCATTCTTTTGTGGATGTCGGAATGCACTCCACACGTAGCCGGGCGGCACGTTAAGACGAAGGGGCGCTTCCGATGCTGGAAGCGCCCCTTCGTCGTGTGGGATGAACGGCCCGGCAGGTGGGCTGCGTCCGCGCCGGTTGCAACCTCCGGCATCCGCGAGGGATGAGAGACCGGCGGAACGCAGCCCATCTGCCAGGGTTCACCCGTACAGCGCGCCGGCCCGGCTGCCGGGGAGCGGACGGCTCCGCTCGCGCGCGTCCTCGCGGAGGTCGCGCAGCTCGGCGTTGAAGCGCTCGGCCGCGCGGTCGAACAGCTCGCCGCGGGAGATGGTGGCCGGGTCGCCGCCCACCAGCTCGCGCATGGCCCGGCGCAGCGCGTGGTCGGTGGCATACCCCGCGCCGCGGGCGGAGTTCACGATGCTCCGCCCCTCCTCGCGCAGCAGCATGGCCGCCAGCAGCACGCGCGTCCACGCCAGCAGCCGGCGCGGCGCGGGAAGCCCCTCGCGGCGGCACCACGCGGCCACGGTGCGCGGGTCGGCGCCGAACAGCCGCGCCAGCTCGGGCGCGCCGCCGCCCTCCACCGCCACCTCGCTGGCCGCGCGCAGCAGGTTGCGCGCGTTCTCCGACGCGTACTGCGAAAGGATCGCCTCCACGCGCCGCTTGAGCGGCCGCGCCCGCGTGTCGCGCAGCCGCGCCTGCACCACGGCGGGGCGCGCCTCCATCAGCAGGTCCAGCACCTGGCTGACGCCCCAGGCGAAGAGCGCCACCGCGTCAGGCCCGTGCTCGGGCACCAGCGGCAGCGCGGCGATCACCGGGATGCTGGGGCGCCACTCCAGCAACTCCCGCAGCCGCGGCGACGGCCCGGCGCCCGGCTGCGCGCCCAGGTACGCGTCGGCGATGACGGTGACGGCGGGCGGCGCGGTCTCCATCGCCCCGGCCAGGTCGTCCCACCCGTCGAACCAGCGCGGCTGGTACTCGCCCGTGCGCCGGGCCAGCGCGCGTAGCGCCGGCGTGGCGGTGATCAGCACCGTGCGCTCGCCAAGCCGCGTCACGGCGCACCACCTTCGGCGGCAGACACACTCATTTCGTGCAGTCGATGTGTGGATACGTCCACTTTGGCCCCTATGTTTGGGTGTCCGCTGGTCCAGGCCGGTTCACCCACAGGAGGTCGATTCCCATGAGAATCAGACTCGCGCTAACCCTTGCCGCCGCGGCCGTTCTCGGCGCGTGCGCCCAATCGCCCACGGCTTCGATCGTCACCACCGCGCCGCGGTTCGACGGTGGGAACGGTCTCGGCTCGGGCAACGTCACCGGCACCGGCGACGGCGGAACAACGACCACCACCACCGGGACGACTACGACCACATCGGGACCCAACACGATGGGTGCCGGGCACTGACACCATCAGGCGGTGAGGGCCGGCTGCAATGCTTGGATGACGTTCCGCGCAATCGAGTCCGCAGCGGCGGTTCCGTAGCGTTGCGGAACCGTGCGCGCGCTGTGGTCCGCGCCCTCTCGCCGCCTCACCGCATCAAGAGCGGACTCGACCTTGAAGAGCACATCTGCTTCACCCCGCGAACGGGCGATCAACTCGGCTCGTTGAAATGCGCTGACCGCCTGATCCCACGACGCCAGACTGGCCGCCCCTCTTCCGAGATCGAGAAAAGCCCCGGCGTGCAGGGATTCTTCCTGAACCAAGGGGAGACATGCATCCGCGCCTACCCAAGCGGAGGCAAACGCCGCCTTGTCGCCTGCACCGCCTGCGGCACGGACGAGTGCGGCGAAAACCTGGAACTTCTCGACAGGATCGGTGAAGCGCGGGACCAAGGAGCAGAGGACCGGCAGTGCTCGTGCAAAGTGCCCCTGCTCCATCCAGAGACAGGCGATGTCGTGGGCGAGAGCCGGGAGGCGTTCGTGATCGGGGAGATACCGCTCAACGACCCGTGCGGCGTACTCCTCGGCACGAGCGAATTCGTGCCGCTCCATCTCCAGAAGCATGAGGTTGTGAAGGATCTCTCCTTCGAGTATGCGAAGCCCATGGCGCGAAGCTACGAGCAATGCTTTTTCCAGCCGCCGCTCCGCCTTCGATTGACTGCCCGCGATATATGCAAGAACTCCCAGGCTGCTGAGCGAAATACTCTGGCCATAGGCATCACGCATCCATACCGCGACTCTGTGGCTGCGGCGATACCAGAATTCGGCTTCGCGCATGCGGCCGTGGCTCCTGAGCATCCGGCCCGCCGCCCAGGCGTAGCGCGGGTGCCGCGGAACGATCAGCGCGGCGAGGAGGGTGAAGGCGAGCGCCGTCTCGCGCGCGTTGTGGCCCGACGCCCAGTCCGCCACGCAGAAGCACGCCTGCGCCAGCTCGTCCCGGTCCGCGGGCGTGGTGCTGGCGAGATGGCGTGCGATCACGGCAATGCCGGCCCAGCAGGCGCATTCGTTCAGCTGCGCCAGCGCCTGCCGCTCGACGGCTGCGAGCTCCGGGACGCGGTTCTCGGCGCCGCAGCTCCAGAACAGCGCGGTGGTGAAGAGCGAAAAGAGGACGACGCCCTCGGCGGAAGGCAGCTCGCGGAGGATCTCGGATCCACTCACCGACGCGCCGGGGATGGCGGCGGGGTGCACCATCTGCAGCGGGGCGTGCGGAAGGTCGCAGGTGCTCCGGTGGCGAGCGCCCATTCTGCCTCCTCATTGTCGCGGGTCCGTGCGCCGCTCCGTCCGGGCGCACGCGAATGGTCGTCATATATCATAGGGGGACAAAGCGGACAAACCCAGTAGCCGAAACGGGCTTCCGCCACCCGCCCCACATCACACGCAACACGACAGGTTTGATGAGGATTGAGGCTGCGGCCTAGCCATGGGTACGATGCGGCACAGGATTCGTCCGCCTCTTCGCGGCCGCAAGGTGGCTGAGAACGCATACGGGGTGAAGGATCAATACGCTGGCAGCCACGCTATGAAGTCCCCAAACACCCGATAATCAAAAGGACCGACGGGAGGATTTGAACGCAGTTGCAAGAACAGAAGGGAGAAAGTTGGAAATTGGGAAAGTTGGAGCGAGTCACTTTTATTCGCGATCTGATTGCCTTATGATGAACGCCTGTCGACCCCATCCATCCCCGTAACGGAGAACAGGACGATGCAGAAGAAGATCAGGCTGGCCGTGGAAGAGCTCGCGGTGCTGTCGTTCGAGACCGAGCAGCCGGGCGAGGAGCGCGGTACGGTGGACGCGTACGCCAACTCGGGGATCGGCTTCACCTGCAAGTCGTGCCTGACCAACATCACCTGCTGCACGCCGCGCTTCTGATACCAGGTCCGGGCGAAGTATTGGTGCGTCCGATCGAATCTCCGTGCTGACGCGAGGATAGATCGGTAGTGACTCCCTTTGACATGGACGAATCGAACAGATAGCTTCTCGCGCCTGGGTTTCGCTGGCTTCCCCAAGCCTGGAGAGGGAGATGGCGCGCCAACGCACGAAGCAGAGTGAGCCGTGCCCGCACTGTGGAGGCAC
>DASUYB010000048.1 GCA_036377595.1 Longimicrobium sp.
AAAGATCCCGCTCCTCTCTGGCGAGGACCTTCGTCTGGAGGACCGCAGCGCGATCCGTGGTCAACTCGGTGAGGGAAATCCTCTCCAGCCGTTCGCGGCTCAGTTCCCATCCGGTCTGGGCCCGGTTCTCGGCGATTCGCGGCGGTCGCACCCTGCGCTATCTGCTCTGCCACAGCGAAGCCCGCGCGGAGAGCGTCAGCTTCCAGCTTGAAGATGCGGACCCCGAGGGAGGGCAAACCCAGGATTGGCGCCAATCCTGGGTCTCGCATGTAGCCGGAACTGTCGAACGCCTGCTGTGACGGCCGCTCAGAACGGAAGGTCGTCCCCATCCTCGAACGGCGGCGCCTCGAAGTCGTCGTAGCTGCTGCCGCCGCCCCGGCCGCCGCCACCTCCCCCACCGCCGCCCCCGCCCGAGCCCGCGCGCGACGCCGCCGGCCGCGAGGCGCCGCGGTCCCATCCACCGCCGCCGCCCTCTCCGCCCTCGCTCTTGCCGCCCAACAGCACCACGTCGCGGGCGCGGATCTCGGTGATGTAGCGCGTCTGGTTGTCCTTGTCCTGGTACTGCCGGTACTCGATCTCGCCTTCGACGTAGATGCGGTCGCCCTTCTTCACGTACCGCTCGATGACGTCGACCAGGTTGAACGGCTTGTCCCAGGCCACGATGCGGTGCCACTCGGTCTTTTCCTGCGCCTGCCCGTTGCGGTCGTTCCAGCGCCGGCTGGTGGCCACGGAGAACTGGGCCACCCGGCCGCCGTTCGAAATCGTGCGGATCTCGGGGTCGGACCCCACGTTCCCGATGATCATCGCCTTGTTCAGGCTTCTCGCCATGTGCTCCTCCTCTCAGATGTATCGAACGAAGTGCACTCGGGGAAATGGAAGTGCACATGGATAACGTGCGGTGTCCGCCGTGTCAAGCATTCTGTTCACACGCGCAGACGCATCACGAGCGCGTCTTCGGTTGGTTGCGCGTAATACGAGCGGCGGCGGCCGACCACGGTGAATCCGCGCTCGCGGTAGATGGACTGCGCTACGAGGTTGGATTCGCGCACCTCCAGGAACAGCTCGCGGGCGCCGCGCTCCTTGACCCGCTCGATCACCACGTCTACCAGCGCGCCGCCGATCCCATGGCCGCGCGACGCGGGGGCCACGGCCACGTTCCCCAGCTCGCTCTGGTCGATCACGGTCCAGCAGGCGGAGTAGCCCACGATGCGGTCCTCCAGCTCGGCCACGTACAGGTCGGTGTCGGTGCGGCGCATGAGGCCGCGGAAGGTAGCGTCCTTCCACGGGGTGGAGAAGCAGGCGTTCTCGATCTCCAGCACGCGCGGGAGGTCGGCATGCACCATCGGGCGGATGCGGAAGCCGGGCTCGACGACGAGCCCGAACGGCGCGTCCACGTCCACGCGCGCCATCACGCGCCCCGCGCGGCGGCGATGCGCTCGGCGCCCGAGGCGCGCAGGTACTCCGGCTCCCACGCCGCCGCGTCGGCCACGCGCCCGCTCTCCGGCACCGCGCGGGCGAGCCAGAGCAGTCCCGCGGCCCGGGATTCGTCACCCTGCGCGGCGACCGCATCGTTCCCACAGGCCGCCCGAAGCTCCGCCGCATGCAGCGCCGCGCCGTCGCCGGTGAAGACGGGAGTGACGTCCCGCAGGTGCTCGATCACCTCGTCGACCCTCAGGATGCGGGGGGCGAGCAGCTCTTCCACCTCGTCGCCGCCGAAGCGCCAGCACCCGGCGAACACCTCGCGGTTGCGCGCGTCGAAGAGCGTACAGATCGGGTGATCGACATCGCGCAGCGTCGCGGCGGCGGCCAACAGGCCGGACCAGGCGAAGAGGGGGACGTCGAGCGCGCGCACGATCGCCTTCGCCGTGGCCGCGGCGATGCGGAGACCGGTGAAGGAGCCGGGGCCGCCGCTGACCGCCACCGCCGCAAGGTCGCGCGGCGCGAGACCGGCGGCGCGCACCGCCTCGTCCACCGCGGGCATCAGCAGCGACGACGCGCCGGCCGCCGCCTCCAGCACGCGCTCGGCGGCGATCCGGCCGTCCACGCCGACGGCGACGGAGCCGCCGCGCGTCGAGCTGTCCAGCGCCAGGATCGGCCCCGCGACGGGCGACGTCACGCCGCGCCTCCGTCCAGCGGCGGGAGCGGCGGGGGATGGCCGACGGGGCGCGCGGCCACGCGGCGGACGTCGGGGTCGCCGAAGTCCTCGATCTCCACCTCCCAGCGCGGCTGGGGGAGGAGCGACTCGGCGCGGTCGGGCCACTCGATCAGCACCAGGTCGCCGGGCGCGCCCAGCTCGCTCCATCCCAGCTCCCACACCTCGCCGGGGTCGTCGAGGCGGTACAGGTCGAGGTGCTGGATGCGGATGCCGCGCGGCGCGTCGTAGCTGAACAGGAGGTTGAAGGTGGGCGATGGGATGTCGCCGCGCACCCCCGCGCCGTGGGCGACCGCGCGAGCGAGCGTGCTCTTCCCCGCGCCCAGGTCGCCGCGCAGCGCGATGACGAGCGGCGTGCGCGCCTCGCGCCCGATGCGCTCGCCCCAGGCCACCAGCTCCGGCTCCGTCAGCTCCGCCTCCATCGATCTCCAGCTTCGAGTCGTCGTCCGCGTCCGTTTCGATCCGGCATGCCAGCGCCGCGCCGCGAGGTCCCCCCACCCCCGGCCCCTCCCCCACGAGGGGGGAGGGATGGGGGAGGGGAGAACTGCAAGCCCGCTCGATAATCAGCCCTGAAGGACCAGCCGGCGTCCCAGTCCGCGAAGGCGGACTTTGTGTCGTTGTTGCCGCGAATTCATTCGCCCAGCCGAGCCCGGCAACGCTCCAGCCTCTGATCCTTACACCGTCGGCCGCAGCCCGGCGGACTGGCGGCGCTGCGCCATCGTCGGCTTGGCGCCGTCGATCTCCGCCTTCAGCTCCAGGTACTGGTCGCGCAGGAGGGCGGCGCGCTCGAAGTCCAGCATCGCGGCGGCGTCGCGCATCTCGCGCTCGATGTCGTTCAGCACCTCTTCCGGCGTCTTCCCGAAGGGCTGGCGCTTCTCGGCCACCTTCTTCGCCTTCGCGCTCGCCGGCGCCTCGTACTTCTGGCTGCGGGCGTCGGCCACGCGCGTCTGCAGCTCGATCTCGCTCACCGACTTGATGATCGTCGTCGGGATGATGCCGTGCTCCAGGTTGTACGCCTGCTGGATCTCGCGGCGGCGGTTGGTCTCGTCGAGCATCCGCTGCATCGAGCCGGTGACGTGGTCCGCGTACAGGATCGCCTTCCCCTGCGCGTTGCGCGCGGCGCGGCCCACGGTCTGGATCAGCGACGAGGCGGAGCGCAGGAAGCCCTCCTTGTCCGCGTCCAGGATCGCCACCAGCGAGACCTCGGGGAGATCGAGTCCTTCCCGCAGCAGGTTGATGCCGATCAGCACGTCGAACTTCCCCAGCCGCAGGTCGCGCAGGATCTCCACCCGCTCGATGCTGTCGATGTCGCTGTGCAGGTAGCGCACGCGCACGCCGGCCTGCTGGAAGAAGTCCGTCAGGTCCTCCGCCATCCGCTTCGTCAGCGTGGTGACGAGGACGCGCTCGCCCTTCACCTCGCGCTCGCGGATCTCCGCCAGCAGGTCGTCCACCTGCCCCTTCACCGGGCGGATGATGACCTCCGGGTCCAGCAGCCCCGTCGGGCGGATGATCTGCTCGACCACGACCCCGCCGCTACGCGCCAGCTCGTACTCCCCCGGCGTGGCGGAGACGAAGACCGCCTTGGGCACCATCCGCTCCCACTCCTCGAACTTGAGCGGGCGGTTGTCCAGCGCGGAGGGGAGGCGGAAGCCGTGCTCGACCAGGACCAGCTTGCGCGCGCGGTCGCCGTTGTACATCCCCCCGATCTGCGGGACGGAGACGTGCGACTCGTCCACCACCACGAGGAAGTCCTCGGGGAAGTAGTCGAACAGGCACGCCGGGCGCTCGCCCTCGGCCCGGCCGGCGATGTGGCGGCTGTAGTTCTCGATCCCCGCGCAGGTGCCGATCTCCATCATCATCTCGATGTCGAAGTTCGTCCTGCTCTCCAGCCGCTGCGCCTCCAGCAGCTTCCCCGCGCCCAGCAGCTCCTTCAGCCGCCCGTCCAGCTCCGCGCGGATGCGGGAGACGGCGCGCTCGATCGTCGACTTCTGCGTGACGAAGTGCGTCGCGGGATAGATCGCCGTCTTCTTCAGCGGGGTGATGGTGTCGCCGGTGAGCGGGTCGAAGCGGGAGATGCGCTCGATCTCGTCGCCCCACAGCTCGATTCGCACGCCCTGCTCCTCGTACGCGGGGAAGACCTCCACCGTGTCGCCGCGCACGCGGAAGTTGCCGCGCTCGAAGGCGGCGTCGTTGCGCGCGTACTGGATGTTGACCAGCGACTCCAGGATCTTCTTGCGCGAGATCTGCTGGCCTACTTCGAGGACGACCATCAGCTGCCGGTACTCGCGCGGGTCGCCCAGGCCGTAGATGCAGGAGACGGAGGAGACGATGATCACGTCGTCGCGCTCCATCAGGCTGCTGGTGGCGCGGAGACGCAGCTTCTCGATGTCCTCGTTGATCGACGAGTCCTTCTCGATGAAGGTGTCCGTCGAGGGGATGTACGCCTCGGGCTGGTAGTAGTCGTAGTACGAGATGAAGTACTCGACGGCGTTCTTCGGAAAGAGCTGCTTGAGCTCGCCGTAGAGCTGCGCGGCGAGCGTCTTGTTGTGGCTCATCACCAGCGCCGGCCGCCCGTGCCTGGCGATCACGTGCGCCATGGTGTACGTCTTTCCCGTGCCCGTGGCGCCGAGCAGGGTCTGGTACTTGTCCCCGCGCGCGATGCCGGCGGTCAGCTCCTCGATGGCGCGGGGCTGGTCGCCGCGCGGCGGGAACGGGGACACCAGTTCGAACGGCATGCTGCCTCGATGTTTACCGCGTGGAAGGGAGCGCCTGCGAACCCTTCCCATACCCCGAACAAATCCCGCAGTTCAGCGGCGGCCGAGCGGCGTGGGTCGAGGTTGGGAAGATGGCGCGGCGGGGGGCGCGGGGCAATCTGCCAGGATGCGCCCACCTTGGCCGGTGGGTTGAAACCCACCGCTGGAACATCAAGAAGTCCGCCTTCGCGGACTCCCGCCCGGGCATCCCCGGCGAGTCCAGACTTCCGGGCGTGATCTGGCCTTCCATCACCCTCCCCCCAGTCGCTTTTGGGGGGAGGGTCGCGCGAAGCGCGGGGTGGGGGGCGGGATGCGGCGGACGCACGATCGTCCGCCCGCCGGGCCGGAATCTCCCCCGCGCGCTCCCGATCTCCCCACCGGCTCGTCCGGAAATCTCCCACGGAAGTTCTTCCAAACCCTGACGATCAAACCCCCACACGGAATCGTTTAATTCCGGGCGCTGGAGGGAAGGGCGTCACGAACCGGATTTCCTGGGGGGGTGCGATGGAGATGGGGATTCCTGCCGCGGTCCGCGCGCTGGTCGTGCTGCCGGGGCATGCGGATAGAGAGGCGCGCGTGGACGTCGACGAGGTGCCGTTCCGCGCGCGCGTGTTCCGGACGATGATGATGGCCGGCGTGTGGGGATCGATCTCCACGGCCATGTTCTTCGTCACCGTGTTCGACCCGTTCATGACCTCGATGCCGGTGCTGGTCGGCGCGGTCACCGTCTGGCGCAACTGGAAGGGGCGCTACCGCGTCCGCTCCTTCCACGGCGACTGCCCGCGCTGCGGCGTCGCCATCGAGGTGAAGCCGAACGCGCGCGTGGGCGTGCCGCACCCGCTGGTGTGCTACGCCTGCCACCACGAGCCGCAGCTCGTCCTGCGCGCCGCCTGAGCCGGGGGGCGACGATGAACGAGATCGAGCGCGAGAACCTGGCGGCGGCGCGCCGCTTCGTCGACGCGGTAGCCCGAGGCGCGTCACCCGAGGAGGTCGCGGCGTTCTTCACCGACGACGTGGTGGCGACCGAGTATCCCAATCCCGTTGTCCCCCGCGGCGCCACGCGCGGGCTGGCGGAGCTGCGCGAGGCGTCGGAGCGCGGGCGCAGGGTGATGTCGGCGCAGCGCTTCGACGTCCGCAACGCCGTCGCCTCGGGCGACTGGGTGGCG
Organism: Longimicrobium sp.; assembly: GCA_036377595.1. NCBI lineage: Bacteria > Pseudomonadati > Gemmatimonadota > Longimicrobiia > Longimicrobiales > Longimicrobiaceae > Longimicrobium > Longimicrobium sp. The sequence continues at coordinate 6,072 of DASUYB010000048.1, forward strand.
CTGGAGGCCGACTGGGCGGGCACGCTCGCCGTCCCGTTCGGCTCGCTGGCCGTGGGAGACGAGATGCGGGCGCACTTCGCGATGTTCATGCGCTTCCGCGACGGCCGCATCTGCGAGCAGCGCAACTACGACTGCTACGAGCCGTGGTGACGGTTCCGGTTCACCGATAAAGCCGCACTGCTCATCCGGGCGCCCGCGCGTGGCGTATACGCCGCAGCCGCGGATGTTTGGGACGCGCGGGCCACAATCCCGGTGCGGCACATCGTCCCCACCGGGCGGCCCGGACGGCGCGGGACGGTGGAAATTCGCGCCAATCCTCAGCATCTCCACCGGCACGCCGGTTGCCCTCTGGCCCGGCCGTGGAGGCGGCACTCCAGCCGGGCCGGCCTCCGCTCTTTTCCTCCCCGCCCTTTCATCTCGCCCGCTCTCCGGGCCCGCCAACGGAGGTTTCCATGTCCACGAACGCAGACGCACCGCCGCGGCCCCGACGCCGCAAGATCGCCGTCCCGCGCATGCTGCCGCGCGAGTTCTCGGGCGAGGCCTCGTTCCGCCGCCGCTTCATCGCCGCCGGGATGGGCGCGCTGGCGCCGATCCTGGTCAACCTGCTGGTGGTCGATCCCAAGACGGTGTTCGTGAGCGTGACCCTGGCCGTGGCGCTGGGCTACGCGGTCAAGACCACGCTCCTGTTCATGGCCGGCGGCGCCGTGGCGTGGATGCACCCCGAGGAGAGCAGCCCGCGCAAGCTCTTCCAGATGGGGATCGCCGCGCCGGCGCTGCTGACGGCGGTGATCAACGGCACGCAGGTCGAGCGCCGCGTGGCCAGCGCCGAGGAGCCGGTGTCGGCCGTGGCGCTGCTCACGCTGGCCTCGCCGGCGCACGCGGAGACGCAGCCCGGCGGCGTGCTCTCCTTCCGCCGCCCGCCGGAGGAGAGCGTGGTGCAGCAGCTCTGGCGCGGGTTCACCGGCAGCGGCGCGCACGGGCCCTGGTTCGTGTGCCTGCGCGAGCGCTTCGACAGCGAGCCGGCGGCGCGCCAGGCCGTCGCCCGGCTGGCCGCGCAGGGCGTGCGCTCGCACGTCTACGGCGGCGACGGGCCCGCGCCGGGGTACGTGGTCGTCGTGGCCGGGTGGCTGAACGGCGACGCCGCCCGCGAGATCCAGCGCGACGTGACCGGCCGCGGCGTGGACACCTACGTCTGGTCGTCGGCAGGGTGATTCGCGCGCCGGTCTCTCTCCCGCGCCCCGCCGCGACGAGATCGTGGCGGGGCGCGCTGCATCCCGCGGGGCGATGCCATTGACGGCGCGGGCGCCGGGGCGAATACTCGTCGTCGCCGGGCGGACGGCATCCCCTGTTCATCCCGATCTTCATCATGTCGACGCTCGCAACCATCCTCGCCGACCGGCAGAACCGCGTCGCCTTCGACGAGCTGTGCAAGGCGATGCGCCGCCGAGGCCCGCGCCCGATCGCCATGGTGGGCGCGGGGACGAGCGTGGCGCTGGGCTACCCCAGCTGGGACGCGCTCCTCGACCGCCTGGACGAGCGCGCCGCGGAGGCGATGCGCGGTGCCCGGCAGCAGGCCGCGCCGCCGGTGAAGGACTATCCCGACAAGCTGTGGCGCGCGCAGGAGTACCGCCGCCGCATGGGCGAGGTGGCGTTCGGCAGGGCGTTGCAGGCCATCTTCCGCCCCAACGGCAACGCCGCCGCGCTGGTGGACGACCTGGTGCGGCTGCCGTTCAGCCACTTCATCACCACCAACTACGACCAGGCGCTGGAGGACGCGCACCAGCGCGTGTTCCAGCGCGAGCCGCCGTCCATCAACTGGGACGACCGCGACGAGGTGGTGGAGTTCATCACCCGCGTGGCCGACCCCACCTGGCGGCGGCGGTACGTGCACCTGCACGGGCGGTGGGACCGGCCGGACAGCATCGTGCTGAGCGACGCCGACTACACGCGGCGCTACGTACAGTCCGACGACACCCCCAAGAAGCTGTTCGCCATCTTCGCGCTGCGCCGCTTCGTGTTCATCGGCTTCTCGCTCTCCGACCCCGACCTGATGGCGGTGCTGCGCGAGGTGGCGGCGCGCATCGGCGGCGTGGGCGCGCGGCACTTCGCGCTGGTCGGCTACGAGCGAGGGGAGAACCTGGAGATGCACCGCAGCCGGTTCATGTCCAAGTTCGGCGTGGCCCCGGTCTTCTTCGAAACCACCGGCCGCGACTTCACGGGGCTGCCGCTGCTGATCCGCGCGTTGCTGGAGGAGTGCGGGCGGCAGCCGAAAGCCGCCACGGCACCCTCCCTCACCACCATGATGTGGTCGCCGATCGTTGGGCGGCAGCATTCGGCCGAACATGCGCGCGACATGAGGAGTCGGGAGGAGTTCCGGGAGCTCATCGAACGGATCCCGATCTCCGAGAGCCTGACGGACCTGCGGTCGCTGAGCGGACGTTGGAGTATGTTGGACGAGTCGTTCGCCGAGCCTCCGCCCCTGAATCCTGACGACCCCCACAAGCATCGGTTCGGCGGGAAGCCGGCGGCGGGCGGGAAGGTGCTGCGCGCGCACGTGAAACCGGTGGGCGACGGCGAATGGTTCGAGGTGCGGCTGGAGGTCTCCGCGGAGCCGACGGCGCCGCCGCTGGAAGGGAGCGTCACCTTCCATCTCCATCCCACCTTCGTGCACGACCGCATCGAGCAGCCGGTGAAGGACGGCGCCGCGCGCGTGAAGCTGGTGGCGTGGGGCGCCTTCACCGTGGGCGCGGAGACGAGCGACGGGACGCGGCTGGAGCTGGACCTGGCCGAGCTGCCGAGCGCCCCGATGGCGTTCCGCATGCGCTGAGATCGAATGATCAACGAGAGATAGAGGAGATGACGAGCGACATGTCCGACCTGCGCCGCCGCGTGGAAGAGGCCGCCGAGGGGCTGACCTACACCAGCGAGAGCGACCGCCCGTTCGAGTGGTTCGAGCTTCCCGGCGGCGCGGCGGGATGGCCGTACGGCATCGGCGAGTTCGCGCGGCGCACTGGCGCGGCGGCGGACGCGCCGCTGGAGGAGCGCACGCTGGACCGCTTCTTCAAGCCGCACATCGAATCCACCGACCTCTACGACACGCGCGCGCAGGAGATCCGCCCGCGCTACGAGGCGTTGAAGCGGCTGCTGGCCACGGGTCTGCGCGAGGTGCGCGTCTTCCGCGTCGGCCGCATCGCCATCGACTGCTACGTGGTGGGCGACGACGGGCGCGGCAACCTGGCCGGCGTCCGCACCGTGGCGGTGGAGACCTGAGGCGGGCGGGGCTGGCACAGAGTCCGGCGCGCACATTGCGCGGCGTGGCAACACACGGCGTTTGAACAGGGATCAGGCGAACGGGCGGATGGCGAGGCAGACGCTGCTGGTGGGGCTGGCGCACCCGGACGACGAGGTGGGCGCGGCGGGCACCATCCGCGCGCAGGTGGCGCGCGGCGACCGGGTGGTGGTGGTGTGGCTCACGAAGGGGGAGATGACGGAGGCGTTCGGCCCCGTCTCCCTCGACGAGGTGTCGCGCATCCGCGAGGAGCACGGCGTCATCGCCGGGCGCATCCTGGGGTGCGAGACGCGCTTCATGGACTTCCCCGACACGCGCCTCGAGGCCACGCCCGACGCCGCCCACCGCGTGGCGAAGCTGATCGCCGAGGTCAGGCCCGACGCGGTGCTCACCTGGGGCGAGGCGTGGGCGCGCGGGATGCGCCACCCCGACCACCAGGCGTCGGGAAAGATCTTCCGCGACGCCATCACCCTGGCGCGGCTGGCGAAGGCCGTCCATCCCCTCCCCGCGCACCGCGAGCCGGCGCCGGTGTTCACCTTCCGCGGCTCGTACTCGCAGCTGCCGGCGGTGGTGGTGGACGTGGCGCCGTACGTGGACCAGATCCACGAGCTGGCGCGCTTCTACTTCGAGCGGATCGGCTTCGGCAACCCGGACTGGATCGACCGCCGCCTGCGCGTGGCCGCCGAGGCGCACGGGCTGCGCTACGCCGAGGTGTGGGACGCCTGGGAGACGCGCGGCGGTGTTGTGCAGAGCCTCCTGCCCGCCTCGTCCGAGGGCCTCCCCGGCGAGCCCGTCCATCCCTCGCGGCCGATCTGATCCCTGTAACGACGAGTCTCACGCGGAGACGCGGAGACGCGGAGAAAAGAAGGACATCGCTGATACCGTTTCTCAGGACTTACCGTGCATTCCCATGTTCCCGAACTGAAGAATCTCACACGGAGGGAACGGAGGGAACGGAGGAACTCAGATCGCGTTCAGTTCCTCCGTTACCTCCGCTTCCTCCGTGTGAGTCATTCTTTGAGGATGTCGGAATGCATACTGAATCCTCGGAATTGGCATGAGTTCTCCGTGCCTCCGCAGTTCTCTGTGTCTCTGTGGCTGTGTGAGATTCTTCTGGATCTCCGGAAACGCGAAGGGCGGCCGATGCGCTCGGCCGCCCTTCCGCGTTCGATCCGCCGGACCGCCGCCTACGAGGCCTTGTTGTAGACCAGCTTGTAGGTCAGCGGCTGCGGCAGCCGGGGCGAGCGGATGGTCACGTTCATGGTGAGCGTGCCGCCGTCGGCGCTCACCGTGTAGGTGTTGATGCGCGACCCGTCCTCGGCGCGGAAGGTCTGCACCAGCCGCCCGTTCTCCCACTCGGTGGAGAGGTCGAACACCTCGCCGTCCTCGCGCGTCCACTTGATCGGCTGCCCGTTGGCCGGGCTCTCGATGGGGCGGCGCTGGTCGAAGGTGGTGGACACCTGCGCCTGCGTGTAGTTGATCACCACGCGGTTGTACGTCGAGTTCGTCTTGCGCAGGCGCCCGCGCGCGATGGGGCGCGTGATGAAGCTCATCCGGGCCACCGCCGCATCGATGGCGCGGTTCACGTCGTCGCTGGCCTGGCGGTTGATGGTCCACGTGCCGCGCATGCTCGACTCCTGCGCGTGCGACGCCGCGGGAAGGGCGAGGACGGCCAGGAGGGGGAGCAGGAGCGTGCGGGTCCGTTGACGGCGCATGGCGGAGCCTCCAAGATGCAGTGGGAATGCGGTGGGCCGGCGGGATTACTGGCGTGTGCGCGCAATCTACACGGCGGACGGCGGGTGCGGTAGAGCGGCGCGAACTCGTTGGTCCGACACGGGTTACCCCGCCCCACGCGCGATTGTTTCATCGCCGCGCCCGCTGAAACCACCCGCGCTCCCGCGGCGTACCACCCGCCGTAGCCCGCCGCATCGCGTCCCGCGGCGCTTCTCCCGCAATCTCCCGAAAGTCCGAACGATGGCTGATCCGCTGCGTCCCAAGCGCATCCTCACCGACATCCACCCGCGCAGCTGGGAGCACCCGGCCGACCGCGCGGCGCTGAACGCCCTGCGCAAGATCCCCGTGTTCGACGAGGTGCTGCGCAAGCTGCTGGAGATCCTGGGCGAGAAGGCCACGCGCCTGGCGTTCCTGGCCAGCGCGGTGCGGGTGACGCCCGACCAGTATCCCCGCGTGCACAAGCTGTGGGACGAGGTGTGCCGCACCCTCGACGCGCCGGGCGAGTACCCGCTCTACGTCACCCAGAACCCCACGCTGAACGCCGCCGCCTACGGGATGTCGAAGCCCTTCGTGATCGTGCACGACACGCTGGTGAAGACCTTCGACGACGACGAGCTGCGCTTCGTGCTGGGGCACGAGCTGGGGCACGTGATGAGCGGCCACACGCTCTACAACACCATGATCCAGCTCCTCATCGCGCTGGCGGGGATGGGCTTCCCCATCGTGGGGCTGGCCGCGCGCGCGGTGCTGCTGGCGCTGCTGGAGTGGAGCCGCAAGGCCGAGCTGTCGTGCGACCGCGCGGGGATCCTGGCGGTGCAGGCGCCCGAGCCGGGGCTGCGGGTGATGCTGAAGTTCGCCGGCGGCACCCAGCCCGAGGCCAACCTGGGCGAGTTCATCCGCCAGAGCGACGAGTACCGCGAGACCGGCGACCTGGCCGACCAGGTCTACAAGGTCCTGATCCTCCTGGGGATGACGCATCCCTTCCCGGTGCTGCGCGTGGCCGAGCAGCGCAACTGGTTCGAGAGCGGCGCGTACGAGCGCATCATGGCGGGCGACTACCTGCGCCGCGGCGAGGACTCGGGCCCGGTGAGCGAGGATTTCGCGGAGGCCGGAAAGTCTTACAGGGAAAGCGCTAAGGAGACCTTCGGCCAGGCCGCCGACGCCGCGCGCAAGGTGATGGACGGCTTCCGTTCGGGGTTCAACCGGGACTAGCGCGGGGGTGATGCGAGCCGATTCAAGGTCCTGCCTAGCGAAAGTGGAACCGATGTTGCGTCATGGGTGTGCGGCGCGGACGGGCCGCGCCGCACTACCGCCCCTGACGGAGAGCCGAACATGAACAAGTCGGAGTTCATCGACGCCGTGGCCGAAAAGGCCGAACTCACCAGGGCAGCGGCGGCGCGCGTGGTGGATGCGATCTTCGACACCGCGTCGGGCGCCATCTCCGAGGCAGTACATGCCGCGGGGTCGCTGTCCATTCCCGGCTTCGGGAAGTTCACCCGGCGCACCCGCGCCTCGCGTACCGGCCGCAACCCGCGCACCGGCGCCGAGATCACCATCCCCGAGCGGACCACGGTGGGCTTCAGCGCCGGCCGCGGCCTGAAGGAGCAGCGCAGCACCTCGCGGCGCAAGAGCTCGTCGGGCGGCAGCACCCGCAGCGGCGGCAGCAAGTCGTCCAGCCGCAGCACCGCGTCGAAGAGCAGCGGCTCGAAGAGCAGTGGCGGATCCAAGAGCAGCGGTGGCTCGAAGAGCACGGGCAGCAAGAGCGCCGGGTCGAAGAGCAGCGGTGGCTCGAAGAGCACGGCCAGCAAGAGCACCGCGTCGAAGAGCAGCGGCGGCTCGAAGAGCACGGCCAGCAAGAGCAGCGCGTCGAAGAGCAGCGGCGGCTCGAAGAGCGCGGCCAGCAAGAGCAGCGGGTCGAAGAGCAGCGGCGGCTCCAAGAGCACGGGCAGCAAGAGCGCGTCGAAGAGCGGCGGCTCGAAGAGCAGCGGCGGCTCCGCCTCGAAGAGCGGATCGAAGAGCGGCGGCCGCAGGTAGTCCCGATCGGGCGTAAACCCGAACGCTCTCCGTCCGCGCGGGGCCGCATCGAACACCGATGCGCCCCCGCGGCTGTCCAGGGGATTGGTCTCACGCAGAGCAGCGGAGGAAGCAGAGAACCGATTCGTCTCTGCTTCCTCCGCTGCTCTGCGTGAGCCTTGCTGCTATCTCATTGGAGGATCGTGGAAGACGGAGTCGCGCGCTTCGTGCGGTTACAGGCTTGACGGTTGCGGGACATGCGGATAAATTGCGGTTTCCCGCGTTTTGCGCGGGCCCGCAGCAGCACTTCAGGGGGACCCCGGGGATTCGGGTCCCCTCGCGATTTTTCCCAGACTAAAGACGTACCTGGAGGACACGCGTGGTCGAGATTCAGCTTGGCGAGAACGATCGCCTGGACTGGGCCCTCAAGCAGTTCCGCCGCCGCATGATCCGCTCCGGCCTGTTCAAGGCCATGCGCCGCAAGCGGTTCTACGAGAAGCCCAGCGAGGCTCGCAAGGCCAAGTCGAAGGCCGCGCAGCGCCGCCGCGCCAAGGACCGGCGCAACGCCCGACGCGCGATCTGACGCGCGCCGGGCGGTTTTCCACCCAGTCGGTCGGTACGGCACAACCGGTACGCCCGACGATCATCAACACACCAGGGAGTACGGCATGCGCACGACCGGCAAGGTGAAGTGGTTCAACGACGCCAAGGGCTTCGGGTTCATCACCCCCGAGAACGGCGAGAAGGACTGCTTCGTGCACCACTCGGCCATCCAGGCCCAGGGCTTCCGCTCGCTGGCCGAGGGCGAGCGCGTGGAGTTCGACATCGTCGACGGCCCCAAGGGTCCGGCGGCGGAGAACGTGGTGCGGCTCGGCTGATCCTCCAGCGGGCTCGACGCTGAAACGACGGGGCGCCTCCGATCCATCGGAGGCGCCCCTTCGTGCTTGTATCGCCGGTGCATCGGGCTTCGGCGACGATGCGACTGAAGTCGCGGCTACAACGACACGCAGTCCGCCTTCGCGGACTTCAACGGCGCGCGGCCGCGCCGCCGTTCGGGATCCCCACCGATAGTCGCGCGGCTACCTCTCCCGGGACGGGAGAGGTGGCGAGCCCCAGCGAGCCGGAGAGGGCGCGATGCGGCGCCGTGCACGCCGGTCTGATTTCTACTCCATCCATCATCCATCTTCCTTACAGCAGCCCGCAGTGCATCGCGCGGACGACGATCTGGTCCTGGCGGAAGCGGCGTTCGAGCGTCTCGCGGTACAGCCGCCACCACTCGCGGTCCTGGTGCTGCGCCATCACCTCGGCCACGACCACGTCGTCGCGGGCCACGTTGCCGTCGTCATCCTTCCACAGGCCCACGGCGGGCGAGCGGGCGTAGAACGTGGCGCCGCCGAAGCGCTCGGTCAGCTCGCGGCGCACGCGCTCGAACTCGTCGCGCGCGAAGAGGCGCTGCTCGTTGTCGCGCAGCGGGAGGAGGATCTGGATCAGGTACACGCGTCACCGTCCGTGCGGGTGGTCCGCCCCGCGTGATGCGCGGCGCGTGCCACCAACGGCGGCGCGCCGGACCCGCGGGGGATCCGGCGCGCCGCCCATCGCTTCGCGTACGCCGGCGCTAGCGGTGGATCTTGATCAGCACGGGCTGGGAGAGGTAGACCTGGCGCGTGCTGCTCAGGCGGTCGCGCACGCGGCGGAACCAGCCCGGGGAGCGCGGCTCGCCGCCGTTGGCCATCACCAGGCGCGCTACGGAGATGACCGCGCTGTTGCTCATGCGGATGCAGCCGTGCGACTCCGCCTCGCCCAGCGAATCCGTCTCGCGCGTGCCGTGCACGTACAGGTCGGGCTCGCGGAAGAACATCTTCACGCGCCCCATGGGGTTGCGCGGATCGCCGGGGGCGCGCGGGCGCTTGTTGCGGGCCCAGCGCGCGTCGGGCGGCACCCAGCGCGGGTTCCAGACGATGTGGCGGATGCGGTATTCGCCCGTGGGCGTCGCGTGCCCCGGCTGGCCGATGGCCACCGGGTACGAGGCCACCGTCTCGCCGTTCTTCACCACCGACAGCTCGCGGGCGGAAAGGTCGACGCTCAGGTAGAAGTCTGGATCGCGCGACGCCGGGCGCGCCTCCGCCGCGGGCGCCGGAGCGCCCATCCCCAGCACTGAAATCGCGAGCGCCGCCGCGGCGATCCCCTTACTCAATCTCACCATAGATCCTTGCTCTGCAACGGGTTACGGATCACTTGGACCCGCCGCACAAGGAAGGATCGTGCCAAACAGATGCTCTCGCGCGCTCAGGCGAGGCTGTGAGACAAGAATATACGCCGCCTCGATGCGCAGGGCGGCGATGAGCTTTTGTGGAGATTCGGAGACTGCCCGCGGTCCGCTCCAATCCTGTATCCGCTCACCATCCCTCCAGCAACGAAGGCCTGACGTCAGCGAGGATACATATAGTGTACAGAGTAAACAAGCCGCCCGCCAGAGTTCTGACACACTCTGGGCCTCAGGATGACGTCG
>DASUYB010000049.1 GCA_036377595.1 Longimicrobium sp.
GGCGTGGTGAAGCCCATCTTGTCGGTGCGGTGGATCACCGAGCGCGGCAGCGTGCCCCCGGCCAGCCGGCGGAGGACGGGCTTCAGGTCGCCGTTCCCCAGCATCGCGCGCGGGTCGAGCTTCTGCACATGGCGCACGAGGAGGCCGGCGGACGCCGCGGCCAGGTCGAAGGCGCGCTTGGCGGCGGGATACAGGCGAGGAGCCGTCACGCCATCGCCGCCACCGGCGTCCGCGACGCCCGCCCGGCCGGCTTCAGGAACCAGCACCCGCCCCGGCCGTCAAGCCGGATGTCGACCGAAAGGCCGCGCGCGTCGAGGAACTCGTGGACCGCCCGCTCGCAGCCGTAGCAGCTGGCGTAGTCGTCCACGATCACCGCACCGCCGGGCGAGACCAGGTCGTACAGCCCCTCCAGGCACACCTTGGTGCTCTCGTACCAGTCGCCGTCGATCCGCAGCACCGCGATGGACCCGATCTTCTCGCGCCACACGGGTACGGTGTCCTGGAACCACCCCTGCACGAAGCGCACGCGGTCGGCGGGGAAGCCCTCCTGCTCCAGCAGCAGCCGCTTGACCTCGTCGAGCGTGCCCAGGCAGTCGCCGCGGACGAGCGGACGGACGTGGTCGCCGGTGTCGGACTGGCCGTCGCGGAAGTCCTCGGCCGTGGGATCGGGGAGCCCTTCGAACGAGTCGAACAGCCACAGCCTGCGCCCCTCGCCCGCGGCGCCGCCGCGGAAGAGCACGCCGCCCATCAGCGCGGCGCAGCCGCCGCGGGCCACGCCCAGCTCCACGAAGTCGCCGGGGACGCCACGGTCCAGCATCTGCTTCGCCAGGCGCCAGGTGGCCTCGAGCCCGCCGATGCCCACCAGCGTCCAGGGCATCACGTGGCGGATGCTGCGGATCATCTCCCGCTGCTCGGTGTTGCCCAGGACGCGGACGGCGCCCGCCGCGGCGTATCCCGCCCGCACCGCGCGGCGGTACCCGGCGTAGCCGACGTCGTACACCCTCTCGAACGCGGCGGGCGGCAGCACCTTCTTCAGCAGCCGCACGGGAACCTTCACCACCGCCTTCGCCCGCATCGCGATCCCCATTCAGCCCTCCATGTCAGGTCAGGTTCAAAGCTGCACGGGCGGCACCCGGCCGGGCAACCTCCCCGGACGGATCCCGGCGCCGGCTCGCGCAGACCAAGGCTCGACTTCTCCGCCGTTCCCGCAGGAGCCGGGCGAGGCCGTGCCGGCGCCGCCACCGCTCCCCTTCGTTCGTCACCCCGGATGATGCGCGGGATCGCCCTTCGCCACCGCGCCGGCCGCCGGCCAGGAGAAGGCGCGCAGGTCGGCCAGGCGGGGGAACTCGAAGTACCCGGACGGGGCCGTGGAGGGGGGAGGAACCCGCCCGGGGAGCGGCGCCAGCGCGCCGGTCCGCTCCACCTGCCGCACCACCTCGGCCAGGAGGCGGCCGCCACTGCGCTTCTTCTCCAGCATCAGGTCCATGAACGAGGCGCAGCCCGCCACGGCGCACCCCTCGACCGCCAGCACTTCGCCGGCGTCGACCTTCGGCGTCATCACGTGGATGCTGGTGCACGACACGCGCTCGCCGCGGGCCACCTCCCAGAAGGTGGCGAAGTGGCCGCGGTACTGCGGCAGGCGCCCGTTGTGCACGTTCACCGCGCCCAGGCGGGGCACCTCCAGCACCCGCGCCGGGAAGATGACCGGCGCGCCCAGGGAGAGGAGCAGGTCGGGCGCCGCGCCGCGCAGCAGCTCCATCCCCTGTGCGTCGCCGAGCTTCGGCACCTCCACCACCCGGGCGCCGCCCTCGGCCAGGGAGGAGAGCCACTCGCGCTGCAGCCCGTAGGCGCGGTCGCGCCGGGTGAGCGGGCGGCCCAGGCGGCGCGCCGCCGCCATCCGCGCGAGCCCCCGGGGCCCCACCAGCTTCCAGGCCGCCAGCGCGCGCTCGGCCGGGGTGCGGAACCCCAGCTCGGGGCGGGGCGGCAGGACGACGACCAGCTCCGGCTCGGGGCCGCCCGCCTCGCGATACGCCTGGGCGAACACGCCGCCGAAGGTGTCGTAGGCGTTGGTGGCGACCACGATCCTCACGTCTTCACCTCGCGCGCGAGGGCGGGCGCGTAGCCCAGGCTCTTCACGTACCGCACGAAGTCGGCGAGCACGCCGAAGTTCTGCGGCCCGATCCCGCTCTGGAAGCGCTGCGGCACGTCGCCGGGGATCTGCTGCTGGTCGAAGGGGACGAACTCGGCCGGGTGCGAGTAGAACACCAGCGTGTGCGCCCGCGCCGCCACCCGGCGCACCGCCCAGCACACCCGTTTCAGCCCCAGCACCCGCAGCGCGCTCATGTTGATGGGAAACACGAACGTCGACGGCGGGATCTCGAGGATGCGGCTGGAGCCGCGCGCGCCCAGGTTCCGGCGGTCGGGGTGGTACGGCCCCAGCGGCGCGCGGTAGTACCGCAGCGAGTTGGGGCGGCTGTAGCCGGTGGTCAGGCGCCGCACCGGCACCGACGAGTCGAACTCGTACTCCAGCTCCTCCAGCACCCGCAGCGTGGTTTCGCTCACCCACAGGTTGGGCGCGCGGAACGCCACCGGCCGCACGCCGGCGGCATCCCACACCGCGCGCGTGGAGCGCTCCATCCACTCGCGCTGCGGCCCGCAGCCGGCGCGCTGGAAGTCTTCCTCGCTGGTGCGCCCCTTCTGGCCGTGCTCCCAGCCGTGCGTGCCTACCTCGTGGCCGCGCTCCACCCCCTCGCGGATCAGCGCCGGGTATTCCTCGGCGAAGCGGCCGGTGATGAAGAGCGAGGTCCGCAGCGCGTGCTCGTCGGAGAAGTCGTACAGCTGCTGCAGCCCAACCTGCGATCCCGGAACCCAGTCGACGTCGATGGTGAACAGGAACTGCTTCGGCCTTCCATTCTGGTTCACGCGCCCCTCACGAATCGGACAGCGCACGCTGCGCCCGCCTGGCCGCCGGAGCGGCCAGCCGCCTGCGCGCCAGCACCTCGAAGATCTGGTCCATCTCCCGGCCCGCCACGTCCAGCGAAAGGTGCTCCAGGTAATACTCCCGCCCCCGCCCTCCCATCCGTTCCAGCTCGCCCGCGGGGAGCGCGGCCATCCTGCGCATCGCCGCGGCCATCGCCGCCGGGTCCTCGGGGGGCACCACCACGCCCGCGCCGGCGTTCTCCACCAGGTCCGCCACGTCGCCGCGCGCGCCCAGCAGCACGGGGCGCCCCGAGGCCAGCGACACCTGCGTCTTGCTGGGGATGGTGACCGCCATGAAGGGGAAGTCCTTCAGGTGCACCAGCAGCACGTCGGCCAGCGCGTTGATGCGCGGCATCTCCCAGATCTCGCGCCGCGCCACGAAGCGCACGTTGTCGGCCCGCAGCTCGGCCGCCAGCGCCTTCAGCTCGCCTTCCAGCGCGCCGGTGCCCACCACCACCACCTGGATGCGGGGGTCGTCCCTCACCATGGCGGCCGCGCGGATCACCGTGTCGAGCCCCTGGAAATAGCCCAGGTTTCCCGCGAACACGAAGTTGAAGCGCCCCGTCATCCCCAGCTCCGCCGCCAGCGCCTGGTCGCGCTCCAGCGGCCGGAAGGTCTCCTCGTCGGCCCAGTTGTACACCACCCGCAGCTTGGCCTCGGGAACCCCGCGCTCCATCAGGATGCGCTTGAACCCGGGCGACAGCACGGTGATGACGTCGGCGCGGCGGTACAGGAAGCGGCAGTACGCGCCCAGCACCGACTTGATCAGGCGGTTGACGCGTCCCTGGGGGAGGAACCCCGAGTCGGTGGCCGACTCGGGCCACAGGTCGCCGATGTGGTGCACCACCGGTGCGCGCCACAGCAGCTTCAGGATCAGCGCCGACAGCCCGTTGGTGGGCGGGGGATCGTAGAGGTACACCAGGTCGCCGCGCCCCACCAGCGCCACCCCCAGGGTGGCCGCCGACAGCGCGAAGCTGAGGTAGGTCCAGATCCGCCGCAGCGCGCTGGTGTCGTGGCTGGGGTAGATGGGCACCCGCAGCACCGGCACGCCGTCCATCACCTCGCGCATCCACGGGCGCATCCGGTAGCCGGGATACAACCGCCCGACGGGATAGTTGGGGAACGCGGTGAGCACGCGCACCTCGTATCCCCGCCCGGCCAGCCAGCGCGCCAGCGGGAGCCCGCGGATGTTGCCGGGCTCGGGGTCGAAGGTCATGGTCACGAAGATCACGCGCGGCTTGCGCGCGGCCCCGCTCTCACTCCGCGGCAAGCGCCACCTCCGCCCGCGAGCCCGCCGCGTGGCCGGCCGAGGAGCGCGGCGGGGTCACCGCGTACTCGTTCAGCCACAGGTCCAGCATCAGCAGGCCGAACACCTCGCGCGAGAACTTGGTCTCGGCGTGGAAGCTCATGCTCTTCAGGTCGTACAGGTCGCGGAAGCGCGAGTTGGAGATCTGCTCGCGGATGAA
>DASUYB010000050.1 GCA_036377595.1 Longimicrobium sp.
GTTTGGGCGTCTAAGCGCCCAACACGCCCGAGAAACGTAATGCGTGAGTGCGTGAGTGCGTGAGTGCGTGAGTGCGTGAGTGCGTGAGTGCGTGAGTGCAGAAGTGCGTCGGTCCCGCGCCGGGACCAACGCACTCGCGCACTTCCGCACTCACGCACTTCGTCCGTCGCACTCGGCGCTCAGCACCGATCAGTACGGGCTCGCCTCGTAGTTGTCGATCTGCGCGCGCTGCAGCTTCCCGCTGTAGTCCAGGTAGCAGACCTTGGTCTCCGAATAGAACTCGTACACCTCCCAGCCGCCCTCGCGGTGGCCGTTGCCGGTCTGCTTCACCCCGCCGAAGGGGAGGTGCGCCTCGGCGCCGATGGTGGGCGCGTTGACGTAGGTGATCCCGTTCTCGAGCTCCTGGAAGGCGCGGAACGACAGGTTCACGTCGCGCGTGTACAGCGAGCTGCTGAGGCCGTACTTCACCTCGTTGTTGATGCGGAACGCCTCGTCGCCGTCCTTCACGCGGATCACCGACAGCACGGGGCCGAAGATCTCCTCCGTGGCCATCCGCGAGCCCGGCCTGATGCCGGTGAAAATGGTCGGCTGGAAGAAGAAGCCGTCGTCGAGCCCGTCGCCCTTCGCGCGCTCGCCCCCGAGGACCAGGGTGCCCTCCTGCCTGCCGATCTCCACGTACTGCTCGACCTTGGCCAGCGAGTCGGCGTTGATCAGCGGCCCCACGTCGACGCCGTCGTCGTTGCCGTAGCCCAGCTTGAGCGCCTTCGCGCGCTCGGTCAGCCGCTCCACGAAGCGGTCGTGGATGCCGTCCTGCAGGATCAGCCGGCTCGTCGCCGTGCAGCGCTGGCCGGTGGTGCCGAACGCGCCCCACAGCACGCCGTCGATCGCCAGGTCCAGGTCGGCGTCGTCCATCACGATCTGCGCGTTCTTGCCGCCCATCTCCAGCGACAGCCGCTTGTGCATCTCGCCGCACACCCGGCCGATGATCTTCCCCGTCTCCGTCGAGCCCGTGAAGGAGATGACGGGGATGTCGGGGTGCGAGACGATGTGCGCGCCCACCTCGTCGCCGAAGCCGTGGACCAGGTTCACCACGCCCTTGGGGATCCCTGCCTCTTCCAGGATCTCGACCAGGAGTTGCACGGTATGGGGGACGTCCTCGCCGGGCTTGATCACCACGGTGTTCCCGCAGACCAGCGCGGGGAACATCTTCCACGTGGGGATGGCCAGCGGGAAGTTGAACGGGGTGATCAGGCCGCAGACGCCGATCGGGCGGCGGTAGCTCATCGCCCACTTGTTGCGCAGCTCGCTGGGCACGGTGTGGCCGAAGAGCTGGCGGCCCATGGTGGCGGCGTAGTAGGCGGTGTCGATCCCCTCCTGCACGTCGCCCTTCGTCTCCGCCCACACCTTGCCCATCTCGCGTGTGGCGGCGCGGGCGACGTCGTCCTTGCGCTCCACCAGCAGGTCGCCCACGCGCTTGAGGATGCCGCCGCGCTCGGGCGCCGGGGTCAGCCGCCAGCCGTCGAACGCGGCCTTCGCGGCGGCGGCGGCGCGGTCCACGTCTTCCCTGCCGGAGCGCGGCCACATGCCGATCAGGTCGCTCTGGCGCGCGGGGTTGCGGTTCTCGAAGTACTGTCCGGTAGACGGCTCCACCCACTCGCCGCCGATGAAGTTCCTGAACGTCTCGGCCATCGCTCCGTGTCGCGTTTCGGGTTTGCAGGTCGGGTCGGGAAAGGCGGGAAATCTACAAGGGCGGGGAAGGGGGCGCGAGGCGGGGGGGAGTGCTGAGTGCTGAGTCCTGAGTCCTAAGTCCCAAGTCCTGAGTCCTGAGGGAACTGATGGAGATGACTTCAAATGCCGAGGGATCGAACGTCGGAGCGCGTGACCGGTACCGTGGAAGCCTGATCGGGCTGGCGGTGGGGGATGCGGTCGGGACCACGGTGGAGTTCCAGCCGCCGGGAACTTTCCGGCCCGTGGACGACATGGTCGGCGGCGGCCCGTTCGGGCTGCGTGCGGGCGAGTGGACGGATGACACGTCGATGGCGCTCTGCCTGGCGGAAAGCCTGGTGGAGCGCCGCGGCTTCGACCCGGTCGACCAGCTCGAGCGCTATGTCCGCTGGTACCGCGACGGGCACATGAGCAGCAACGGCGTGTGCTTCGACATCGGCATCACCGTGCGCGGCGCGCTGCACCGCTTTGCGGCCACGGGCGAGCCCTGGTGCGGCTCCACTGATCCGCAGACCGCCGGCAACGGCTCGCTGATGCGCCTGGCGCCGGTCCCGCTCTACTTCGCGGCCGACCCCGCCGCGGCGATCGAGCGTTCGGGCGACAGCTCGCGGACGACGCACGGCGCGCAGGCGGCGGTCGACGCCTGCCGCTACTTCGGCGCGCTGCTGGTGGGCGCCGTCTCGGGCGCGGCCAAGGACGAGCTGCTGGGGGAGATGTACGCGCCGGTGCCCGGGTACTGGGACGCGCACCCGCTCTGCGCGGAGATCGAGGAGGTGGCGCGCGGCTCCTTCCGCACGAAGTCGCCGCCGGAGATCGCCGGCACCGGCTACGTGGTGAAGTCGCTCGAGGCGGCGCTCTGGGCCTTTGCCACCACCGGCTCGTTCCGCGACGGCTGCCTGCAGGCCGTGAACTTGGGGAACGACGCCGACACCACCGCAGCCATCTACGGCCAGCTCGCCGGCGCCTTCTATGGCGTCGACGCGATCCCCGACCAGTGGCGCGTCCTCATCGCGCGGAGAGGGCTGATCGAGCGTCTCGCGGACGCCGTCTACGACCTCTCCCGCGGTGACGTGGTAGACATCAATCCATCCGCTGTAGATGGATGAGACGGGAAATGGCGAGTTGGAGTGGTTCATCTCCAAGTCGTTGACAGATCGTCGGCTACTGTGTGAGACTGGGTGATCTCCCACGCATCCGGAAACTCACCTGGAGGACCTGATGACCGCACGTCCCGCCGCCGGTCTGCTGCTGATCCCTTTCGCCGCCGTATGTCTCGTCGCGTCCGCGTGCTCGCGCGATGTGATCGGTTCGGGCGACGCGCTCACCTCGCCCGCCGGCCTCCGCGGCGACGTCTCGTCGGGGAGCACGGCCCCCACGGGCGGCACCACGTCCGGCGGCACCACCACGGGTGGGACGACCACCACGACCGAGGATTCCGTCATCAGTGGCTACGGCAGCCCCGCGACCGGCGGGATCGAGTACGAGACCTTCGAGTACGATCCAGCGACCGGCACCGAATACGTGGCCACCCCGGATACGCCGGCTTCCAGCAAGAGCCTGACGTCGACCGAGACTACGCCCTGACCGCGTCCCGCGTGATGCACGAAGCCCCCGCTCCGATCCCGGAGCGGGGGCTTCGTCGTGCGTACTCAGACCGAGTCCGGGTGAAGTCTTGGTGCGTCCGGCCCGAACCGCGTGCTGACGCGGCTATAGATCCTTCGGCCTGCAAGCTCTTGCGCAGACGCTGATTACAGTCTGGCCGGCCTCAGGATGACGTCAGCGCGGGATCGAGCTTGGTGCATCAACCAGATCCCGGGATTCCCGTATCAGCACTCAGCACTGTCCGTCACAGCCGCACGACGCCGAACGCCAGGATCAGCGCTACGACGCCGCCCAGCACGGCGCTCCAGAACGCCCACAGCTTGTAGAACGCCAGCTGCGGGTGCAGGCGCTTGTACAGCCAGGCCAGCGCCGCCCCGCAACCGAAGGTCCCCACCAGCCATCCCACCGCCACCGGCACCCACTGGGCGAACGCACTCGGCGCCGCCATCACCCTTCGCGCACCAGGTCGTAGCGCTCGATCTTCTTGTACAGGTTGGAGCGGGGCATGTCGAGCAGGCGCGCCGTCTCGCTCACGTTCCAGTCGTTCTCGCGCAGCTTCTGGATGATGAACGCGCGCTCGGCGGCCTCCTTGAACTCCGCGAAGGTCTGGCACCCCAGCAGGTCGCCCGACAGCCCGCCGCCCTTCATGTGCCCGCCCACCAGCAGCTCCACGTCGTCGGCCGTCACCTGTCCGGAGCCGGAGAGGATCAGCAGCCGCTCGATGGTGTTGCGCAGCTCGCGCACGTTGCCGGGCCAGTCCATGCGCTGCAGCCGCTGCACCGCCTCGTCGGTGAACGGCCGCGGCTTGAGCGCGCTCTCCCTGGCGATCGTCTGCACGAAGTGCTGGACGAGCATGGGGATGTCCTCGCGGCGCTCGCGCAGCGGCGGCACGTGCAGGGGGATCACGTTCAGGCGGTAGAACAGGTCCTCGCGGAACCGCCCGCCCTTGATCTCCTCCTCCAGGTCCTTGTTGGTCGCGGCGAGGACCCGCACGTCCACCTTGATCGGCTTGGCGCCGCCCACGCGGGTGATGATCCCCTCCTGCAGCGCGCGCAGCACCTTGGCCTGCGCGGCCAGGCTCATGTCGCCGATCTCGTCCAGGAAGAGGGTGCCGCCGTGCGCCAGCTCGAACTTCCCCGCGCGGTCGTCCACCGCGCCGGTGAACGAGCCCTTCATGTGCCCGAACAGCTCGCTCTCGATCAGCTCGCTGGGGATGGCCGCGCAGTTCACCTCCACGAACGGCCCCTCGGCGCGCGGGCTCAGGCGGTGGACGGCGCGCGCGACCAGCTCCTTCCCCGTGCCGTTCTCGCCGGTGACGAGGACGCGCGCGTCGGTGGGCGCCACCTTCTCCACGCGGTCCAGCACCTGCCGCAGCGCGAACGAGCGGCCCACGATCTGGTGGCGGCTCTCCACCTCGCCGCGGAGGCGGGCGTTCTCGGCCTGGAGCCCCTGCTGCGACAGCGCGTTGCGCAGCACGATCAGCAGGCGCTCGGTGTCGAGCGGCTTCTCGAGGAAGTCGAAGGCGCCGCGGCGGGTGGCCTCGACGGCGGTGAGGATGGTGCCGTGGCCGCTCATCATCACCACCACGGCGGCCGGGTCGACCTCGCGGAGCTTCGTGAGCGTCTCCAGCCCGTCCATCCGCGCCATCTTCACGTCGAGGAAGGTGACGTCGGGGCGGAGCTCCTTGTACAGGTCGATCGCCTCCGCGCCGCCTGCCGCGGCGCGGACCTCGTGATCTTCGTACTCGAAGAGCTGGGTGAGGATGTGGCGGATCCCCTGCTCGTCGTCGACTACCAGGATGCGGGCCATATTTACCGAAGTGCGGGAGTGCGGAAGTGCGAAAGTGCGAAAGTGCGATAGTCCTGAGTCCTAAGTCCTAAGTCCTGAGTGCCCAGTACCCAGTGCCCAGTGAACTGATGATGCAAACCCGTCTTTCACTTAGGACTTAGGACCCAGGACTCAGGACTTTCTTTTCATCTGGCCGGCGCCAGCACCAGCTCGCCGCCCTCGACGCGCGCGGAGGCCACGCCGGGCGGGAGGCGGAACGGGTACTCGTCGGTCCCCAGGCCGGGCTCGTCGGCGCGGCCCAGGCGCTTCAGCGCGTCGGGATACACGTCGCGCGGCACGGGGACCTTGGCGAACGAGACGTTGTCGATGCGCAGCGCCGCGCGGCCCGGCGCCAGCGTGCGGAGCTGGCCGCGCAGCCGCACGTCGGCCGTATCGGGAAGGAAGTCGCGCACGGCGCGCAGCTCGCGTGTGTCCGGCAGCCGGTCGGTGGGGAAGCGCCCCTTCAGCGTCAGCGTGTCGCCGGCGAACTGCACCGTGGGCGCGTCGAGCTGGTTGGCCAGCTGCTCGCGGAAGCGGTAGCGCAGGTAGCTGGTGAACTCCACGCTGCTCAGGTGCACCGTGTCGCCGCTCTCGCGCATGCGGGCGAGCTTGGCCTCGGCGGCCTCGGCGGCGGCGGGCGACACCTCCGTCATCTCCGCCTCCTCGCGGTGCCGCCACGGGCCGGGGATGCGGTCGCGGTACCTGTAGCCCACCACGAGGATGGCGATCAGGCCGATCAGCGCCAGCAGGTTGCGCATCGTGCGTCTTCGGTCTCGGTCAGACGGGATCCAGCGCCGCACCCGTCTCGTGCGGCCGAGAGCGAACTACCCCCGCGCGCCGGCCAATGTTTCGCGATTGTCCTCTGCGATGGACGCCAGCGCATCGGCCGCGGCGTCCACTTCGGCCTCCGTCGTCGCCCAGCCGGTGGAGAAACGCACGGCGCCCGCCTCCGCGCAGCCCAGCACGCGGTGCGCCTCGGGCGCGCAGTGCAGCCCCGCGCGCGTCATCACCCCGAAGTCGCGGTCGAGCCGGTAGGCGACGCGGTCCGCGGGGACGCCGCCCACTGTGACGAGCACGATCCCCACGCCGTCACGCGCCTCCGGGGAGAGAACTCGCACCCCCGGGATCTCCCCCAGCCGCGCGCGCAGCCGCAGCTTGAGCGCGGCTTCGCGCGCGTGGACCGCCTCCACCCCCTCGCGCGTCACCCACTCCACGCCCGCGAGCAGGCCCGCGATGCCGGGGCCGTTCAGCGTCCCCGCCTCCAGGCGGTCGGGCATGGCCTCGGGCATGGTGGCCGGCATCGAGTCGCCGCCGGTGCCGCCGGCCCACACGGGGTCGATCTCCACTCCCTCGCGCACCCACAGCCCGCCGGTGCCCTGCGGCCCCAGCAGCCCCTTGTGCCCGGTGAACGCGAGCAGGTCGATCCCCATCTGCACCACGTCGATGGGGAGATGCCCGGCGGTCTGCGCCGCGTCGACGAGCACCAGCGCGCCACGTTCGCGTGCGCGTCGGGCCATCTCCGCCACCGGGAGCGCGCTGCCGAGCACGTTGGACGCGTGCGGGATCGCCAGCAGCCGCGCGCCGTCGAGCGCATCGTCCAGCTCCGCGAAGTCGATCGACCCGTCCGCCTGACCGCCGATCACCCGCTCCTCCACCCCGCGCGCGGCGAGAAGGGCGACGGGGCGGCGGACGGCGTTGTGGTCGAACGCGGTGCGGACGACGCGGTCGCCGGGGCGCAGGAGGCCGTGCAGCGCCGCGTTCAGCGCGTAGGTGGCGTTGGGGAAGAAGGCGATGCGGCCCGGATCGCCCGTGGCGCCGAAGAGGCGCGCCAATGCGGCCCGGCAGCGGAAGGTGATGCGCCCCGCCTCGAGCGCGAGATGATGCCCGGCGCGTCCCGGCGTGGCGCCGACCTCGCGCAGGTAATGCGCGACGGCCTCCGTCACCGCGTCGGGGCGGAGGGCGGAGGTCGCCGCGTAGTCCAGGTAGATGCCGTCCATCGTCAAACGGCGCGGACGCGCTTCCGGAGCAGGTGCCCGGCGGCGCCGCCGGCGATTCCCCCGGCGACGCAGATGACCAGCGTCGCCAGCAGGAGCCGGACGACACTCGCGGGCCCGTATCCCTCCGCCGCCGCGGTTCCAGTCGCGACGAAGACGAACATCGACAGCAGCGTCGCCGCCACCGAGCCGCCAGCCGCAGCCGTGGTGGCGCGCGGGAAGGAAAGCCCGCCGCGCGTGCCCGCGTACGCCGCGGCGACGCAGATCGCCCCCCGTCCCAGGCCCAGGACGAGCGGCGTGGCGGGAGGGAGATGGAGCACCGCGAGCGCGACGAAGTCCAGCGTCAGCGTCGCGAGCAGGACGATGCGGAAGATGCGGCCGGGGGTCATCGGGAATGCAGGAGATGGCGGGGAGGTCGCCGCATGGTCCAGGTAGTTGCCGTCCATCGCCGTTACGCCCGGCGCGACTGGAGGGCGAGCGCCAGGATCGCCCCCGCCGCGCTCGCCGCGGCCGGTACGGCGAGGCGGGTGATGAAGGGTCCGGCGCCCACGAACCCGGGATCGAGGCGGACGCCGGAGAAGAGGATCACCGCGTCCGAGATGGCGAGCGAGAAGAACGCGGCGAACAGCGCGAGGATGGGAAGGATTCCCGCGTCCGCGACGCGTTCCGCGGAGCTGTACGCGCCGATCGCGGACACCGCCGCGCGCGCCATCAGCGCGCTCGGCGAGCGGTCGGGGTGCTCGTGGACCACGACAGCCGCCACCGAATCGATCGCGGCGAGGGAGACGAGCAGGGCGAAGAAGAAGAAGGCGCGTATCCGGAGCATCGTCCGCTCACGCGTTCGCGTCGGACGGCGCCAGGTCCAGCGCCACGTAGCGGAACCCGGCGCGCTTCACCGCCGCGGCGATCGTGGCGCCATCAGAGCCGAGCATCCGCTCCCATTCGGCCTCAGGGACGCGCACGGCGGCGATCTCGCGCTCGTGGCCTTCGATCTCCACCTGCGCGCCGTAGAGGCCGGCGTCCGCCAATGCCGCCTCCGCCGCGGCGATGCGCGCGTCGCCGCTCACGCCGCGCCTCCGAGCTGCACCAGCTGCGATGCGGCCAGCCCCTCGTTCAGCGCCCCGCGGCGGTAGCCCTGGAGATCGACGAGCACGCGCGCGAACCCGGCCTCGCGCACGGTGGCGTGGATGGCGGCGCGGTGGCCGGCGACGCGCGCGATCTCCGCGGGATGCACCTCCAGCCGCGCGACGGCGCCGTGATGGCGGACGCGGAAGTCGCGGAAGCCGAGCGCCCGCAACGCCAGCTCCGCGCGCTCCACCTGCCGCAGCCGCTCCGGCGTCACCGCGATCCCGTACGGGAGACGGGACGCGAGGCAGGGCCCGGCGGGCTGGTCCCAGGTGGGGAGCCCCAGCTCGCGCGACCACGCGCGGATCTCCGCCTTGGTCAGCCCCGCCTCCAGCAGCGGCGAGCGGACCGCGTTCTCCGCGGCCGCGACGGCGCCGGGGCGGTGGTCGCCCAGGTCGTCGGCGTTGCTGCCGTCGAGGACCGTCCGTAACCCGCGCTCCGCGGCGACGGCGGCAAGGCGCGACCACAGCTCGCTCTTGCAGAAGTAGCAGCGGTTGTCTGGGTTGGCGGCGTAGCGCGGGTCGTCCATCTCCCGCGTCTCCACCTCCAGCCAGGGAATGCCGAACACGGCCGCCACGTCGCGCGCCGTGTCCTCCATCCAGCTGGCCACGGAGTCGCTCTTCCCCGTTACCGCCAGCACGTTCGCGGCGCCGAGCACGTCCACGGCGATCTTCGCCAGGAAGACGGAATCGACGCCGCCGCTGTATCCCACCACCACCGAGCCGCACTCGCGCAGGATGCCGCGCAGCCGCTCGCGCTTCGCCTCGGGAACCATCGCACCTCGTTGATCGCGTTGACGGCCGACAAGATGCCGCCCGCTTCCGTACCCCGCCAGCCGCGTGCCGGTCGCGAGCCAGGCAGGACCGGAACGAAAAGACGGGCCGCCTCGCCCACGGCGGGAGAGGCGGCCCGATCGATCAGCGTCTACACGTGCTCAGGGCGAGAGGCAGTCGTCCCGGTAGCACGAGAAGAAGCAGGTGTTCGGGCACGTGGCTGCGTCGGTCGGGGGATTGCAGCAGGTCGAGTACGCGGTGAGGCAGGCGCAGGTCGCTCCGCAGTACGTCGGCCCGATGCAGATGGGGATCGACGGCCCCGTCGCCCCGCAGCCGCAGAGGGTCGGCCCGACGAGCTGACTGTCGCCGCCGCCTTCGGGCGAGGTGCCCGGGTCGTTGATCAGCGGGCCGCCGTTGGGCATCAGCCCGTGCACCGTTCCGAACGGCGCCGTTCGCGGCGAAACCGCGAACGATTCGACCTCCAGCTTCTCGACGTCCAGTCGCAGCTTGCGCACGGGTGCCTCCTGTTGAGGAAGGGTGATGCCGGCGAAGGGGCGATCCGTGGTGGGCGGACGGAGGGCGCGGCTCCCCGGGAACGCTCGATCGTGCCCCCGGCGGACACCACGCACCCACGGACCCCTACGCGACCGGCCTCGCGGAGTTTCGCCTGCCGGTCAGGGGGGATGAGGGTGTCTGGCGGACGACTTGCGTTCCTCCCGCCCCAGGCGCCGCAGCGCCCGCGGCGCGTGATAGCATGGCACTCAACGACGGCGGACGGGTCTGACGGATGACGAGGCGGGGGAAGGAGATCGCGGTCGCGGCGGTGCTGATCGTGGCCGCAGCGGCGGGGCTGGCGTGGTACCTGGGGCCGACGGGGCCCGAGGTGGCCGAGATCGTGGCCGAGGGAAGCGAGAAGCCACTGCGCGACCCCATGCGGCCGGCGCGCGGCGCGCCGCGCGTGCTCGTGTTCGCGCTGGACGGCGTCGGCGCGGACGAGCTGGAGGCGGTGATCCGCGGCGGCCGCGCGCGCAACATCGCCCACCTCGTCGGCAAGCCGAGACGCGGGCAGCCGGGCGTCTACCGCCACGCGTACGCCGCGCCGGGCGTGCTCAGCATCCTCCCGTCGACCACCTACGCCGCGTGGACCTCGCTCTTCACGGGCCAGCCGGCGGGCGTCACGGGCGTGCCCGGCAACGAGTGGTTCGCGCGCGAAGAGGACCGCTTCTACGCGCCCGCGCCTGTGAGCGTCACCGAGCACACCGACGCGCTCAAGGTCTACAGCGACCAGCTGATGGGCCCCGTGACGCACGCGCCCACCGTCTACGAGCGGGCGAACGTGCGCGCCTACGTCTCGCTGGCGGCGCTGCAGCGCGGCGCGGACCTCGTCACCGTCCCGGATCCCAAGGCTTTCGGCCCGCTCGTCTCCGCCTTCGCGAAGGGGGTGGGCGACGGCGACGTGAAGCGCGACCTGTATGCCGAGCTGGACGAGGGCGCGGCGGGGAGCCTGCTGGAGACGATCAGGCAGCGCGGCGTGGCGGACCTGCAGGTGGTCTACTTTCCCGGCGTGGACCTGTGGACGCACGTGGCGCCCGACCCCATCCGCGACGAGCGCGCGTACGTGGAGACGGTGGTGGACCGCGTCGTGGGCCAGGTGCTGGGCGCCTACCGGCGCCGGCACGCGCTGAAGGACACGTACGTGCTGTTCGTCGCCGACCACGGCCACACGCCGGTGCTGAGCGACGACGCGCACGCACTGGGCGCCGACGGCCTGGACGAGCCGCCCGAGGTGCTGCGCCGGGCCGGCTTCCGCGTGCGCCCCTTCAAGCTCGACGTGGCGGATGACGAGCGCGACTACCAGGCCGTGGTCGCCTACCAGGGCGCCATGGCGTACGTGTACCTGGCCGACCGCTCCGTCTGCGCCGCGCCCGGCACGCGCTGCGACTGGCGGCGCCCGCCGCGCCTGGCCGAGGACGTGCTGCCGGCCGTCCGCGCGTTCGACGCGGCGAACCGCACCGGCGCGGGCGTGCCGCAGCTACGCGGCACGCTGGACCTGATCTTCGCGCGGCCGCCGGGGCGGGACGCCGCGCCGTTCCAGGTGTGGGACGGCGAGCGGCTGGTGCCCATCGGGCAGTATCTCGCGGCGCACCCGCGGCCCGACCTGCTCGACCTGGAGCGGCGGATGGCGGCGCTGGCGACGGGCCCGTACGGCAGCCACGCCGGCGACGTGCTGCTGCTGGCGAAGAGCGGCAGCGGGATTCCCGTCGGCGAGCGCTACTATTTCTCTGGCGTGTATCACTCCTGGCACGGCAGCCCAACCGACCAGGACAGCCGCATCCCCCTCGTCGTCGCGCAGCCCGGCGGCGACGGGCGGCAGCTCCGCGCGCTGGTCACCCGCGCGGTCGGCGAGCACCCGGGCCAACTCGACGTCTCCCGCCTCATCCTCGCGCTGCTCCGCCGCGGATGAGTGCTGAGTGCTGAGTACGGCGACGACCGTCCTCAGTACGTCGCCCGGTAGAGGGCGAGGGCGGCTAGGTGCTGGCGCTCCTTCTCGGCGCGGACGGCGGCGGTGTGCTCGGGGACGGCGTCGGCGTCGATCCAGTCGGCCAGCGGGTCGAGCGCCCAGTCGAGCAGCGAAGCGCGCGCGTAGATCGGCAGGCGTGAGCGCAAGCCCGCATCCGTCGCGACGTCGGGCGGGAGCGTGGAGATGTCGAGCGGCGCCAGGTCGCGCGTCGTGGGGCCGAGCAGCATCGCCCAGTCGATGGCCGGGTCGCCGACGGTGAGGCCGTCCCAGTCCAGCACCCACCATCTCCCGTCTCCATCCAGCAGCAGGTTTTCGAGCCACAGGTCGGCGTGGATCGGACTCGTGCCGGGCTCGGCGAAGGCGGGATGCGCGTGCACCTCGACCTCCAGCGCATCCGCCTGGCCGCGGATATATGCGAGCGTGCCGGGTGAGACGAAGCCGGGGCGATGCGCGGAGACGAACGCCAGGTCTTCGCGGAAGCGACCCGCGTACGTCTCAAGGAAGGTGTCCCGGCACGGCCTCGGCGCCTCGTCCGATGCGATGTGCGCGGCGAGCTCGCCATCTCCATGCAGCCGTTCGATGACCGGCGCGACGGCCGCCAGCAGTTCTGGCGATCGAACCTCCGGCACCGCGCCGTCGACGTGGCGAAACAGCGGCCCCTCGAGCCCGAGATCGGGGAGCGCGATCCAGTCCACCATCTCCGGCGCGTGATAGCGCGCTGTCAGCAACTCGTGCACGCCGCGCCAGCGCTGGAGCCCGGGGAGCGTCTCCGCCGCGTCGGAGAGCTTCAGGTGGTAGCGCCTGCGTCCGTCGGTGACGTGGTAGGAGCGGTTCACGAACCCGCCCCAGTTCAGCACGTACGTCACCCGCAGCCGATCCGCATCCAGCCCCAGCGCATCTGCGCGCGCCGCGATCCCCCGTGCGATGCGATCTTCCAGCATCGTATCTTCCATCTCTCTCCTACGGTTCGAGCAAGCCCGATCTCAATATCCACGCATCAGGCAAGCTCTTGCTCGTACCTCACCCAGAGATTCCCCGGGAGCCGCCCGACGTCGATGCGGGCGCGGGTTTCGGGGCAGCGGCTCCGCTCGGAATGACAGAGTTTTCGAGTGCGTGGGTGAGTGATGGTCTCCGCCCGGATCATCACTCAGGACTTGGGACTCAGGACTCAGGACTTCTCACCCCGCACTCAGCACTCAGAGCACTCCTTCCGCCGCGCCCCCTCGCCGCGTAGCTTGACGCCCCGCCGAGTCCAGCCCACCCGCGCGGAGGAGCCCGTGAGCCCGCAGTTCTCCAACCTCACCGTCGTCGACCACCCGCTGATCCAGCACAAGCTGTCGTTCCTGCGGGACAAGGAGACGTCGAAGAAGAAGTTCAAGGAGCTGGTGGACGAGATCGCCATGCTGATGGCGTACGAGGTCACCAAGGACCTGCCGCTGGCCGAGGTGGAGGTGGAGACGCCGCTGGAGCGCATGACCGCGCGCCAGGTGGCGGGGAAGAAGCTCACCGTGGTGCCCATCCTCCGCGCCGGGCTGGGGATGGTGGATGGCGTGGTGCGGCTGATGCCGGGCGTGCGCGTGGGGCACATCGGCCTGTACCGCGACCACGACACGCTGCAGCCGGTGGACTACTACTTCAAGATCCCCGCGGAGGCCGAGGCGCGCGACTTCCTGGTCCTCGACCCGATGCTGGCCACGGGCGGCTCGGCGTCGGCCGCGGTGTCGTCGCTCAAGCGGCAGGGCGCCAAGCGCGTGCGCATGCTGTGCATGGTGGCCGCGCCCGAGGGCGTGCAGCGCATGCTCGACGACCACCCCGACGTGCACGTGTACGCCGCCGCGCTCGACCGCGAGCTGAACGACCACGGCTACATCCTCCCCGGCCTGGGCGACGCGGGCGACCGGCTGTTCGGGACGAAGTAGCCGCCCGTTCCCGGCGGCAGCGAAAGGGAGCATTCGCCAGGCGGGTGCTCCCTCTTCGCGTCCTGCACAATCGTGAGAGAAGGGTCGAGGACGGTGGTCGCGGCTCTGCCCGCCGCCAGATGAGGTGAACGGAGCGGCGGGCGTTTCGCGCCGCAACGACGGTGTGCGAAAAATTTCGCATCCCCGATCAAACCTTCTGGGGAGATCCTGTGTCAAAGGGGCGTTCGAGCGGTAATCGCGGTCCCCCGCACCCGTATCCCACCAATGACGCAGCCCCTCTCCGCCCGCCGCATCGCGTGGGCATTCGCGCTCTCTCCGGCCCTCGTGGCCGCGCCGCTCTCCGCCCAGGTGGCCATGGTCACCCCCCAGCAGCCGTCGCAGCGCTCTGCGCACGCCCACGCCGCGCCGACCGTCCGCGCCGTCGCGCGCACCGCGGCCGTGAAGGTCGACGGCGTGCTGGACGAGGAGGTATGGGCCACCGCCCCGGCGGCCACCGACTTCCGCCAGCAGCGCCCCAGCGAGGGGCAGCCGTCGGCGGAGAAGACCGAGGTGCGCTTCGCCTACGACGACGACGCGCTGTACATCGGCGCGCGGATGCACGACTCGCTGGGCGCCGCCGGCGTGCGCACCACCCTCACCCGGCGCGACCAGGAGGGCGGCGGTGACTGGCTGGAGATCAACTTCGACACGTACCACGACCACTCCGGCGTCACCATCTTCCAGCTCAACCCCAGCGGCGTGAAGTGGGACGCCGGCCAGGCTTCGCCGAACGCCGACATCGGCTGGGACCCCATCTGGGAGGGGGCCACGAAGATCGACTCGGCCGGGTGGACCGCCGAGTTCCGCATCCCCTGGTCGCAGCTCAAGTTCAACCGCGACTCGCTGCAGACCTGGGGGATGCAGATCAAGCGCTACGTGGAGCGGCGCAACGAGCTGAGCCTGTGGTCGTTCGTGGGGCAGAACGAGAACGGCGGCCCCTCGCGCTACGGGCACCTCGAGGACCTACGCATCCGCCGCCGCGGGGGCGGCTGGGAGATCATGCCTTACACGGTGGCGCGGGCCTCGTACGTTCGCCCGACCCAGCCGGGAAGCCCGTTCCAGGACCGCAGCGCCTACGACGTCCGCGCCGGCGCCGACATCAAGGCGCGGCTGGGCTCCAACCTCACCCTGTCGGCCACCATCAACCCCGACTTCGGCCAGGTGGAGCTCGACCCGGCGGTGGTGAACCTGTCCGCGTTCGAGACCTCCTTCTCCGAGAAGCGCCCCTTCTTCGTGGAGGGGAGCGGCCTGCTCGGGTTCGGCTCGTTCAGCTGCTTCACCTGCAGCAACGTCAGCAGCCTCTCGCTCTTCTACTCGCGCCGCATCGGCCGTGCGCCGCAGGGGCAGCTGCCGATGGCCACGCGCTACGTCGACCGTCCGCAGAACAGCGACATCCTGGGCGCGGCCAAGCTCACCGGCCGCTTCCGCGGGGGACTGGAGATCGGCGCGCTCGAGGCGGTGACCGGCGCCGGCCGCGCGCGCCTGGTGGACGCCGAGGGCGAGCACCTGGAGCGCGAGGTGGAGCCGCTGACCAACTACTTCGTGGGCCGCGTGCGGCAGACGCTGAACGGCGGCAACCTGAGCTTCGGCGCCATCGCCACCTCGGTGGCCCGCAGCTTCGGCTACGACTCGCTGCGCTACCAGCTCCCGTCGCACGCCGAGGCGCTGGGGGTGGACTGGAACGCCTACTTCCGCAGCCGCACCTACCGCCTGCAGGGGAGCTTCGCGCTCAGCAACGTCGCGGGTGACTCGCTGGCCATTCTCCGCCTGCAGCGCTCGTCCGCGCGCTACTTCCAGCGGCCGGACCGCGACCAGGGATCGAACGGCCTCTTCTCCAACGCCTACGACCCGTCGGCCACCGACCTGCGCGGCTTCGGCGGATACCTCCGCGCGGCGAAGGAGGCGGGGACGATCCGCTGGGAGACGCAGGTGAACCTGCGCAGCCCCGGCTTCGAGGTGAACGACCTGGCCTTCCTCACCCGGGCCGACTACATCTGGGCGCTCGCGAACCTGAACGGCTACTGGACGAAGCCGAACCGGGTGTTCCGCGAGCTGTGGGTGACGGCGGGCGCGCAGCGTCAGCAGACCTTCGGCGGCGACGTGAACGACGCGCAGGTGCACCTGTCGGGCTCGATGCAGCTGCCGAACTACTGGGGGATGGGCTTCTACGCGCAGTACCGCCCCGAGGTGTACGACGAGCGGCTGACGCGCGGCGGGGCCACCGTCCGCCGGGCGGACCAGCGCTTCTTCGACTGGAACATCGGCACGGATTCGCGGAAGCGCACCGTGTTCGGCTTCGACGTGTGGCGCGGCACCCGCGGCGACGGGGGCGACGACGTGGGCGGCAGCTTCAGCGTGCGGTACCGCCCGCGCAGCAACATCCAGTTCTCCGTCGCGCCCGCCTGGTCGCGCACCGAGGTGGCGGCGCAGTACGTCACCGCCTTCACGGACCCGTCGGCCACGGCGTTCTACGGGCGGCGCGCGGTGTTCGCCGGGCTCAGCCAGCAGACGTTCTCGATGGACACGCGGCTGAACGTGACCTTCACCCCCACGCTGTCGCTGGAGATGTTCGCGCAGCCGTTCGTGAGCTCGGGCGAGTACCACGACTTCAAGGAGTTCACCGCGCCGCGCGGGCTCGACAAGACGCCGTTCGGCAGCCGCATCAGCGCGATCCAGAACTCGGCCGGGCACGACAGCGTGTACGTGCTCGACGCCGACGGCGACCCGTCGACCGACGCGTTCACCTTCGGCAACCCCGACTTCAACTTCCGCTCGCTGCGCGGCAGCGCGGTGCTGCGGTGGGAGTACCGCCCGGGCTCGACGCTGTTCTTCGTCTGGCAGCAGCAGCGCAGCGCCAGCGAGGGCTTCGGCGACTTCGCCCTGCGCCGCGACGCGGGCGCCATCTTCCGCGAGCACCCCGACAACGTGTTCGTGATCAAGGCCAGCTACTACATCGGGCGGTAGAAGCGCAGCCGATGTAGAAACGACGAGCCCCGCGGATCGCTGTGGATCCGCGGGGCTCGAACTTGGGGTGCTACCAGACGCGAGCGTGCCCTCAGGCCTTCCGAGACGCGTCGGCGTTGCCGTGCTCGCGGTGCCACCGGCGCGACTTGGCGCGCGTGGACATCACCTTCAGCGTGACGGCGGGGATCCCGATTGCCATCGAGAGCCAGATCAGCGCGTCGTTCGAGCTGGCCGAGCCGGCGAAGTACACGCCGAAGCAGATCAGGCACCCGACGATTCCGATGATGTCGGCGGGATTCGTACCCAACGGATCGTCATCCATGAACCCCTTCATGGCCCCACTCCCTTCACCTCGAGGATGAACCACACCAGCAGCAGCACTCCGATCACATTTCCGAACACGCCCAAGACTAACAGCTTGCTCCGCGGATTTCCAGTTTTTCGCCACTGGTCCTGGTGAATGGTGAGCACCAGCAGAAAGACGATCAGCGCGACCACGAGGAAGCCCGCGTCGTGGAGCAGCTTCTGGTCGACGGACGCGACGAAGCTGCGGCAGGCGGCGGTGGCGCAGCCGATCGACTCCGCCTTCTTCGAGACCAGCTCGGAGATGAAGATGAGCCCCGACGAGATCCCCGCGATCGACAGGTCCACGCCCAGGAAGAAGTCCTCGCGCTCCCACGCGGTGGAGCGGATCAGCTTGCGCGAGATGGCGCCGAGGAGGATGAGCAGGAACGGAATCCCCACGGCGATGAAGTAGCGGTTCGCGAACATCGGTCACCGGCGCCCGGAGAAGCGAACGGAGTAATCAAGGGAGCGGGGATGATAATCCGTACAAAACGAGTCGTCAAGCATCTTCTCTCTCGACGCGAATGATCTTGCCGGATGCGCTCCTCGGCGCGTCGGGTTGAACCGCCGCCCGCCCGCTGCTAGCTTCCCGCGAACGGCGAAACGCGACGTGCGAGACCGGAGCGCGCGGCCCCGAAATCTCCTGCCGATCAGGGGATCGACAGCCCGCTCTCAGCACTCGGCACTTCCGTCCCTCGCCTCCACGCCCGCCCGCATCCCGATCGCATGTACCGCCGCCCCGACTTCTCGCATCCACGGTTCCAGAACGCGCCCGACGCCCGGTGGGAGGCCGCGCCGGCCGACGGCGTGCTTCCCGAG
The DNA here is from genome assembly GCA_036377595.1 of Longimicrobium sp. Lineage (NCBI taxonomy): Bacteria > Pseudomonadati > Gemmatimonadota > Longimicrobiia > Longimicrobiales > Longimicrobiaceae > Longimicrobium > Longimicrobium sp. The sequence goes on from DASUYB010000050.1 coordinate 17,654, forward strand.
GGCTTCTTCTCCACCACCAACCTGCCGACCTACGTGCGCATCGGCGGCGAGTGGAAGCTGCCGCGCGACCCGCGCATGGACTCGGCCCTGGTGCTGGACCCGGACGGCGTTCCCCGCGTGCTCGAGGGCCGCTACGTCGGCCGCGGGCAGCGGGTGGCGATGGGGTTCGCGGAAGACGGTTCGGAGGGGATCTTTGTCCACGCCAGCGGGCTGATGGGCGACCCCGACCAGGGACCCGAGGGCGAGTTCAAGTTCATGTCCTCGGAGGTCAGCCGCGAGAAGCCGACCGACTATCCCGAGATGGCGCGCATCCTGGTGGACGAGAAGGAGCGCGGCGGCCACTTCATCTGGGTCGTCGGCCCCGCCGTCCTCCACTCGCGCGGGCGCGACACGCTGGCCTGGTTCGTCCGCAACGGCTACGTGGGCGTGCTCTTCGGCGGCAACGCGGTCGCGGTGCACGACATCGAGGCGGCCACGATGGGGACCACGCTGGGGATGAACAACCGCGGCGTCCCCGTCGAGGGGGGCCACGCCTTCCACATGCGGGCCATCAACCGCGTGCGCCTGGCGGGGTCGATCCGCGCCGCGGTGGAGCAGGGGATCATCGAGACCGGGGTGATGCACGCGGCTGTCACCAGCGGCGTTCCCTTCGTGCTCACCGGCTCCATCCGCGACGACGGGCCGCTCCCCGACACCATCACCGACGTGGTGGCGGGGCAGGAGGCGATGAAGGAGCACACCCGGCGCGCCACGGGGGTGATCATGATCGCCACTGCGCTGCACTCCATCGCCACCGGCAACATGCTCCCCTCGTACGTGTACCGCGAGGAGACGGGCGAGGTGCGGCCGCTTCCCACCATCTGCGTGGACTCGTCGGAGTTCGTCGTCTCCAAGCTCAAGGACCGCGGCACGCACCAGGCGTTCGGCGTGATCACCAACGCGCAGGACTTCCTGCACGTGCTGCGGCACTACGTGGAGATCGAGGCCGCCAGCCGCCAGCCCGCCGCCGCCGTCGGCTGATCGGGCGTCCGGGGGACCGGGAGATCGCGGTCCCCCCCGCTTGCCCTCGCGCCCGTTCGGCCAGAAATTCCGGGGAGACGTTCCTCCTGCTCTCCGCCGTATGCGTCCCTTCCGCCCCACGCGGCTGATCCCGCTCGCGCTCGCGCTGACCGCGCTCCCCGCCGCACTGCCGGCGCAGGAGATGGGGATGCTGGACCTCAAGGTGACCGATCCGGAGGGCGCGCCGATCGCCGGCGCCGCGGCCAGGATCGACGGAGTGCGGCGCGGCGTGACCGCGGCGGACGGGCGGGTGCGCGTGCGGGGGATCGCGCCCGGGTGGCACGCGCTGAAGGTGACGCGCCTCGGCCGCCGTCCGGTCGCCGTGGGGATGCTGGTGCCCCCGGGCGGCGTGGCGGAGCTGGAGGTGGGGCTGCAGGCGGAGGCTATCGCCCTCCCCGGCGTCTCGGCCACCGTGCTGCGCGCCAAGGGAATCCTGGTCCGCGAGCCGCAGCACGGGCAGATCCAGCCGGCGGGCGGCCGCCGCTTCGGCGTCGATGAGATCCGCCGCAGCGGCGCGGCCACGCTCAGCGGCGTGCTGCAGCGCGCGCCCGAGGTGGAGCTGGTGCGCGGCCCGCACGGCGCGGTGCTGCGCTTCAAGCGCGCGCTGGCGGCGCTCCCGCCCGAGCCGCCGGGCGGGGGACTGACGCCGCCCGACTGCGCGCCCGCGTACTACGTGGACGGCGTCCGCTTCCCCTCGCTGGAGTCGCCGGACGTGTTCCCGCTCTCCGAGGTCGAGGAGGTCGTCCTCTTCCCCGGCAACGTGCCCGCCGCGTACGGCGGCGTGCGCGCATCGTGCGGGGTGGTGGTGATCCGCACCCGCGGCGGCCCCGAGCCCGGCGCCAAGCCCCGCACCCTCCGCGGCCCCGCCCGCGGCGACAAGTCCCGCCCGCGCCCGCTGACGCCCAAGGCGGCGCGCACGCTGGGCAAGCAGCCCGTTCCCAAGCGCCACCCGTGATGCACGCGCGCTTCCTCCCGCTCCGCAGCCTCCTGTGCGCCGCCGCCCTCGCCGCGGCGCTGCTGCTGGGCGCGCGCCCGGCGGCGGCGCAGACGCGCGGCACGGTGGAGCTGATCGTGACCGATGCGGAAACGGGCGCGCCGCTCTCCGGCGCGCGCGTGCGCGTGGACGGCGAGGTGCGCGGGACGAGCGACGCCGCCGGCCGCGTGCTGCTGGAGGAGCTCGACGCGGGGTCGCACCTGCTGACGGTGGAGATGATCGGCCGGCGTGCGCTGCAGCCGCAGGTGGAGCTGGCCCCCGGCCAGGTGCTGGAGCTGGAGGTGATGCTGGACTCCGATGCCATCCCCATGCCGGCCATCACCGCGCGCGCCGAGCCGGTGGCCGACGGCGGGAGCGCGGTGGCGCAGGCGCTGTCGCGGCGGCGCGGCTCGGGGATCTTCATCGGCCGCGAGCAGATCCGCCGCTCACGCGCGTCGCGCATCTCCGACCTGCTGGGGAAGGTGCCCGGCGTGCGCGTCGTCTACGGCTCCAGCGGCGCGGTGGCCAGCTTTCCCGGCGGCGCGCCGGCCGCCGCGCTGGGTGGCGCCGGCCACCGCTGCGTGGCCCAGGTCTACCTCGACGGGGTGCTGATGCGCACGCCCGCCGTCGACATCGTGGCCGTGCAGGAGCTCGAGTCGGTGGAGGTGTACCTCCGCGTGATCCCCGCCGAGTACGGCGGCGGCAACTCGGGGTGCGGGGTGATCGTCCTCCGCACGCGCACGCAGTGACGTCTCCCGTTTTCCTTCGACGCTGAGCGCTCCGCCCGGATGCTTCCGCCCGTTCCCAACGCTCGGGACATGCAGAACCCCCACCTCGGCGCCGCGCTGGCCGCGGTGGCGGAGCGCTTTCCCGCCGAGCGCCTGGCCCAGGTGTGGATCTTCCCGCCGCGCCGCATCGCCGCGCGCGAGAGCGGCCTGGCCGTGCTCGTGGTCACCGCCGGCGAGGAGGGCGACGGGCGGAGGACCATCTGGACGCTGCGCTACGAGGCCGAGGCGGGGAAGGGTGGAAAGACCACGCGCACCGACGCGCTGGAGGAGCAGGGGACCGTCCCCCCCGACCGCGTGGACCGCATCGTCGAGGGCGTGGTGCGGCGGCTGGACGGCGTGGGCGACCCGCCCGACGTGCGCGAGCTGGAGGGCGACGCGGACGCGTGGCGCGCACTGCTGGAGGAGCTCGGCGCGCCGCCGCCGGTTGACGTCCCCAATCAATAATCATTATTGTTTGAGATGATCCAGGTCGCCCGAGGAGATTCGATGTCCGCGCACGCCGCCCCGGCCAGCTCGCCCTTCCTGCCGCTCTTCCGCCGCTACCTGCGCCAGCAGGGGCTGCCGGTCACGCCGCAGCGCGAGGTGGTGGCGGACGTGGTGTTCAGCTCGCAGGAGCACCTGTCGGTGGAGGAGATCGAGGCGCGGCTCAAGGAGCGCGGCGAGCGCATCGGCAAGGCCACCATCTACCGCACCATGGAAATCCTGGTGCGGAGCGGGCTGGTGGAAGACCACGACTTCGGCGACGGCTTCAAGCGTTACGAGCACCTCTTCGGCCACCAGCCGGTGCACGAGCACCTGGTGTGCACCAGCTGCCGCGCCGTGGTGGAGTTCGAGCGTCCCGAGATCGCGCGCATCCAGGACGAGGTGGCGGCGCAGCACGGCTTCATCCCCACCCGCCACCGGCTGGAGATCTACGGCCTGTGCGCCGACTGCCAGCGCAGGGGCGTCACCATCAAGTACGAGGGCCTGGCCTGCCCCGCGCTCGACGTGGCCTGATCGGCTCTCCGGCGGGCCGGGTGACAGGAAGAAGCGCGGGCGATGGAGATTCCATCGCCCGCGCTCATTTCGTCATGGGGACGGCGATGCGTCACGCGTCCAGGGCGAGATCGGCCGCGGTCCACGCGAACGCCAGGCTGCCGGTCCCGGGTCCGGTCAGGTGCGGCTGATTCGGCCGGTCCTTCGGCCTGATGTAGTTCCACAGGTTGAAGTTGAAGGTGCGGTCGATCAGGTCGTGCAGGTCGCGGTCGTACTCCGCCAGCTGGTCGCGCCCGTTGATGCCGTTGTGCGAGACGTCGGGCTCGGGCCAGTTGCACCCGAAGTACGCCTGCACGCCCTCCGCCCAGTACTCCTCGTAGTTGGTGGACGCGTAGGTGGGGATGAGCTGTCCGTCGCGGACGGCGTCCATCCAGAGCATCGTGCCGTCGGGCTTCCGCGTCGCCATCGCGTGGTTGTACGTCTGCTTCAGCTCCTTGTCGAAGTTCTTTCCCAGCCCCATCAGGTGGATGGTGTGGGAGAACTCGTGCACCAGCACGTTCTCCAGCCGGTACGGGTCACCCGTGCACCCCAGCAGGTTCTCCTCGGCGCAACTGGACGCGGGCCGGAACGAGGTGGCGCCCAGGCCGCGGGCGCGCTTGTCGAACTTCGCGTCGAGGTCGGCGTGCTCGGGCACCATGCGCGTGCGCTCGGCGCACGACATCACGGCCACGCGCACGCGGTTCTTCGCGATCCGCCCGGCGACCTCGGGCACGTTCTGCAGCATGCACTGGATCAGGTACGCCGCCTCGATCACGGCCCCGTCCGACACCTGGGCGGATCCCATCACGGGAATCCCCATCGCGTCGACGTGCTTCACGTAGAAGTCCTTCAGCCCCAGCTGGTCGCGGATCGACTTGGGCACCGGGCCGACGGCCGCGGTCTCCAGCCACTGGTCCGCGGCGGGGCTGGCGGTGCCCTGTACGAAGATTGCCATGGTGTGCCTCCAGGTGTGCACTGCGGGGAGCGGTGGCGGGGCGCAGGCGAATTGGCTGACCGGTTGCGCTGTCGCTATCTAATCCGTTGCGCCGTCCACATCAAGCGTCACGCGCGTGCCAGGGACGGTGCGGCGGGGACGATTGACGCGGGCCGTTGCCAGCCGTCTTTCGATCCCCGGCCGGGGGAGCGGCCGTTGGGGATAGATGGTCGCGTCCGGCCTGCTTTCCCGCTCCGCCGCACTCCTATCTTCATCCACGAAACGCACATGCCCGCGATAAGCTCCATCCTCTGGCGCTGGGAAGACCGGCCGGGCCACGAAGCCGCCCGCCTCGCGCGCGACGGCGAGGGGTGGCGGTTGGAGGGCACCGCCGTCCTCGCCCACGAAGGCCGCCCCTGCCGCCTCGACTACCGGATCGCGTGCGATGCACAGTGGCGCACGCGCGCGGCGACGGTGCGCGGCTGGGTGGGAGATGACGAGGTGGACGTCGCCATCGAGGCCGACGCGGCGGGGCGGTGGACCCTGAACGGCGCCGCGTGCCCGCAGGTGGAGGGATGCATCGACGTGGACCTCAACTTCAGCCCGTCCACCAACCTGCTCCCCATCCGCCGCCTGGGACTGGCAGTCGGGGAAGAGGCCGAGGTGCGCGCCGCGTGGCTGCGCTTCCCCGGCTTCACGCTGGAGCCGCTGCCGCAGCTCTACCGCCGCACCGCCGAGCGCGCGTACCGCTACGAGAGCGCGGGCGGCGCCTTCGTCCGCGACCTGGAGGTGGACGACGCGGGCTTCGTCACCGACTATCCCGGCATCTGGCGAGCGGTGGCGGTGTTGTAGATCGCGCGGATCGGCTGGCTCTTCGTACTCTTGCCGAAAGCTTGACGACGTCGATCCCGTTCGGCGATTGTGGTTGCTTGAGAACCATCGTCCGATCACCCAGGGAGGCTTTCATGCGGCTCGAACAGGAAGTCGCCACTTATCGGGAGAGGCTTCCCGACCTGGCTCGAGAGGAAGGCAGGTGGGTCCTGATCCATGGCTCGGAAGTCGTGGACACGTTCGCGAGCTACGACGACGCGCTGCGCCAGGGCTATCGACAGTTTGGTCTTCAGGCATTTCTGGTAAAGCAGATCCAGACCAGTGAGCTCGTCCAGTTCATCACGAGAGCCGTCGAGCCGCGTCTTTGGGGGTAGGCGGTGGCCCAATTCACGCTGCAACTCGATCCCGCCAATGGCCCCGTGCTCACTGCCGTGGTCGGTGTGAGCATCGCGCGCGGCGACGCGTTGATGGCAGCCGGGCAGCCCATTCCGGAAGGCATCAGCATTCGGGCATTGATCGATACGGGTGCGAGTTGCACGTGCGTCGATCCGGCGGTGTTGGACCGGCTGAACCTGGCGCCGACAGGGTTCGTATCTGTGCACACGCCATCCACCGGTGGTGCGCCGCACCAAGCCGAGCAGTACGATGTCAGCCTGATCATCCCAGGGGCAGGTCCGCACCACGTGCCGCTGGCCATTCCCGCGGTCCCCGTCATGGCGACAGAGCTTTCCCTTCAGGGAATCGATGCGCTGATTGGACGCGATGTGCTGCGAGAATGCGTTCTGATCTACAACGGCTCTGTCGGGATGTTCACGATCGCCTTCTGAGTGCCGGCGCAGGTGGACACCTCAGTGAGAGCGCGCCCGCCTCGCAGGTGCGCGAATCCATAACGAAAATCCCTATCCCGCCGCGGCAGGATGGGGATTTTCTTCGCCCCGGGTCGCTATGGCGCGTTCACGCCGTCTGCGCGATGCAGGCCACGTAGCAGCTTCCGGCCTCGCAGGTGCTCCCGCAGCTCTCCATCTCGCAGAGCGATTCTCCGCTCATGCAGGGCGCCGTGCACCCCGTGTCCTCCACCGGGTCGGTCCGGAACGCCAGCGCCGCCGCGCCGAGCACCGTTCCGCGCCGGCGATGCGATGCTTCGGTCGCGAACGTCTCGACCGTGAGCGCCTCCACGTCGAGCTTCAGCTTGGTCATCGGGTTCTCCTCGTGGACGGTCGGGTGATCACCCGGCGGTTGGTTCGGCATGCCCCGTCACCGGAACGGTCGTGTCGCAGGCGGGTTCGCAGGAGCTCCCGCAACTCTCGATGGGGCACCACGATCCTTCGCTCAGGCACGGCTCGGTGCATCCCGTGTCGTTCACCACGAAGCGATCCTGCGCGCCACGCACGGTCCCGCGTGCGCCCGCGGCTGCCGCGGTGTGGAACGACTCCACGGCGAGCGCGTCGACGTCCAGCTTCAGCATCCGCATCCGTCCTCCAGGGTGAAGGTTCGAAGAGAACCGAATTGCATCCAGAGACCGATAAGGAGCGAGGCAGGGAGAGGGTGGAGCCTCCGTTGCCTCTCCATATGCGGCGTCTATCCCATCTTCGAAATCAAGTGCGGAAATCCCCATAAGGCAAGGGAATTATGGATAACTATTGTCGGGAAAACTGTTCTGTACTTTTGGCGATATCCGCTCGATGGCAGCACGCGACTCGGGGAATCTTTCCTTCAGAAAAACAGCAGGAGGAGGCAACCCGCGCGTACATCTGTTACTGGAACGTGGACGGCGCCGTCCATCGACAGCGTCTGCCAAGGGCCGACCCGGGGTAGACCGGAACGCGGTTTTTCGTTAGATTACATGGCTATCCAGCGCAGGCGGGCACCTCGGCGAGAGGCGCCCGTCTTCGCTTTGAAGAATTCGGAATCGGGAAACGAATCCGAGGACGTGCGGCGGGGCACGAGCAGCCACGATCCGGCTGTCCCCTGTCCCCTGTACCCTGTTCCCTTGGAAGATATGCAGATCCGGAACATCGCCATCATTGCCCACGTCGACCACGGCAAGACCACGCTGGTCGACCACATGCTGCGCCAGGCCGGCACCTTCCGCGAGAACCAGCAGGTGCAGGAGCGGGTGATGGACTCCAACCCGCTCGAGCGCGAGCGGGGGATCACCATCCTGGCCAAGAACCTGTCCGTCCGCTGGGGCGACACCAAGATCAACATCGTCGACACCCCCGGGCACAGCGACTTCGGGGGCGAGGTCGAGCGCATCCTGCGGATGGTGGACGGCGTGGTCCTGCTGGTCGACGCGGCCGAGGGGCCCATGCCGCAGACCCGCTTCGTCACCCGCAAGGCGCTGGAGCTGGGGCTGCAGCCCGTCGTCGTCATCAACAAGATCGACCGGGGCGACGCCGACCCGCACCGCGTGCACGACGAGGTGCTGGAGCTGTTCATGGAGCTGGAGGCCGACGACCACCAGCTCGACTGCCCGTTCCTGTACGCCATCGGCCGCGAGGGCGTGGCGATGCACGAGGTGGACGACGAGCGGAAGGGCCTCACGCCGCTGTTCGAGACCATCCTGCAGACCATCCCCGCGCCGCGCGCCAGCGAGGGGCCGTTCCAGATGCTGGTGTCGACCATCGACTACTCGCCCTACCTGGGCCGCCTGGCGATCGGCAAGATCGAGCGCGGCACCGGGCGCGTGGGCGACACCGTCGTCCTGGTGACGCACGGCGACGCGGACGCGCCGATGACCAAGGCGAAGATCTCCAAGCTCTACACCTTCGACGGGCTGGAGCGGCACGAGACCGAGGCGGCGTCGGCCGGCGACGTCGTCGCCCTCGCCGGCCTCATCGACGTGGAGATTGGCGCCACCGTGTGCGACGCCGAGGACCCCGAGGCGCTCGAAGGCATCGCGGTCGAGGAGCCGACCGTCTCCGTCGACATCATGCTGAACAACTCGCCCTTCGCGGGGCGGGAAGGGAAGTACGTCACCAGCCGCCAGGTGCGCGACCGGCTGTTCAAGGAGCTGGAGAGCAACGTCGCGCTGCGCGTGGAGGAGACCGATTCGCCCGACACGCTCACCGTCTCGGGCCGCGGCGAGCTGCACCTGGGGATCCTGATGGAGACCATGCGCCGCGAGGGCTACGAGTTCGCCGTCAGCCGCCCGCGCGTGATCCTCAAGAAGTCGCCGGCGGGCCAGCTCCAGGAGCCGTACGAGGAGGTCACCATCGACCTTCCCGAGACGCACATGGGGCCGGTGATCGAGAAGATGGGGCAGCGCAAGGCCGAGATGCTGGAGATGCGCAACCCCGGCGGCGGGCTGGTGCGGCTCGTGTACAAGGCGCCGGCGCGCGCGCTGTTCGGCTACCGCAGCGAGTTCCTCACCGACACCCGCGGCGAGGGCACGCTCCACCACCGCTTCCTGGAGTACGGGCCGTACGTGGGCGCCATGAACACCCGCAACCGCGGCGTGCTCGTGGCCATGGTCCCGGGCGAGGCGGTGGCCTACTCGCTCGGCAACCTGCAGGAGCGCTCGGTGTTCTTCATCGAGCCCGGCACGCAGGTGTACGAGGGGATGATCGTGGGCGAGAACTCGCGCCCCGGCGACATGGAGGTCAACGTCACCAAGGGGAAGAAGCTCACCAACATGCGCGCCTCGGGGAGCGACGAGAACATCCTCCTGGAGCCGCCGCGGGTGATGACGCTCGAGGACGCGATGGGCTACATCGCCGACGACGAGCTGATCGAGGTGACGCCCAGGTCGCTGCGGCTGCGCAAGCGCCTGCTGAACGCCAACGACCGCAAGAAGGCCAGCCGCGCCGCGTCCGCGTGACCTTGCGGCCACGCTCGGCACGGTGCGGGTGACGGCGAGCCCCTCCTCCGGTGACCCCGGGGGAGGGGCTCTCGTCATCGCCAGGCAGGGGAAGCCGCGCCGTGCCTCATGGTTGGAACGGGGCTCTGTTTCACGCGATTGCAACCTTCGGCCGCGTCCCCTCGTCGTATCGTCGGGCGGATGCGGATCGCGAAGCATACGCAAGCTGCCGCCTCGCATCGGCGCGCGTCCGCGGTGCCGGCGCCCGCCACCTTGGCGCCAGCGCGGGTACGCTGCGTTGGAACCTAAGTGCGGCGCGGGGTTTTCAGCCGCGAGGGGCGCGGAAACAAAGGCCTTGACACCTTCCCGAGCGCCTTTACTTTCCCGCCGAATGGGGCAGGGCGCGGCACCGTCCTTGCCGCGCCGCCCCGAGGAGCCACCCTTGAATCCCGTCCAAAGAGGAGACTTCGGAATGCCGAACGTGATGGCTCACCCGGCGATCGGTGACGAGCTCGCGCTCGACGACGCGTTCTTCGCCCGCTTCGAGGAGGAAGAGGAGGACGCGGAGTGGGGTGACTCCGATCGCGAGGAGGGCTGGGACGACGAGGACGACCTCGACGACGAGGATGATTGGGACGACGAGGACGACTGGGACGACGAAGACGACGAGTGGGACGAGGAGGAGGGATGGGACGAGGAGGAGGAAGGCGACGACGACTTCTAGCCGTCCAAGCCGACCCCGGGTGGTTCCCGCCCGGCGCCCGCACCCCGCGGGCGCCGGGCTCGTTCTTGATGCCAGGTGTTTCCCCGCCGCGGGGCCCAAATGTCCCCGCCGCAGGGGGTTGACCCAGGGTGAATTTGGCGTTATCATTACTCTCTTGCCGCGGACATGGTGCCGCGGCCGCTGTTTGAAAACCAGGGTGTGGGATGTCCGTGTGGGCCTCGCGGGGGCGTACCGTCCCCCGAGCCGGCCGCAACGCCGGCGCACGAGGTCAAGTCAACGGTATTCCGAACAAGCGTAACAACGTTTGTTCCGATCGAGCTACATCGAAATCTCTAATGGAGAGTTTGATCCTGGCTCAGGACGAACGCTGGCGGCGCGCTTAACACATGCAAGTCGAACGGGCGTCTTCGGACGTCAGTGGC
>DASUYB010000051.1 GCA_036377595.1 Longimicrobium sp.
CTCTTTCTGAAGGTGTCGTATCTCGTGCGGATCTGAGGCTGGTCGGCGGGCTCTGGTGACTGCCGCGGGCTGGCCTGAACGACGAAGGGGGAATTGCCCCGGGCGGGCTACTAACGACGAGGGGGGGAATGGCGGATCGTCGCGGATGGGGCGGATGGGGCGGATCGCGGCCTTGGGCGAGAGAACGTCAGGCGCCACGAGCCCTCCGATGTCATCGGCTCTGTTGAAAGGTTCTTGAGCCATGATGGAGAATGAGGACGTTATGCGTGAGGACGCGCAGGATCTGCTCGCCGGCCTGTGCGGCAGCGGAGCGCGTGGTGAGGGCGGGGCCGAGGCGGCGCTTGTGCTGCGAGAACGTGCTCTCGGCCTGCTGCCGCGCGCGGTAGAGCGTGCGGGGGAAGCGGCGGCGCATCTCGCGCCGGTAGCGCGTCCGCGGGAGGCGCCCGGCGTCGTGCATCCGGCGATTGAGCGCGATCGCCGTCTTGGGGATGCCGAGTTGCTCCCGGCAGAGCACGTGACAGTGCTCCGCGTCGTAGCCCGCGTCGGCCGTCACCGCGGCGAAGCGCATCGCGGCGCCGCGCAGCACGGTGGCCGCCTGGCGCATCGCGGGGGCGAAGTCGGGGGTGTCGTGGGCGGGCCCGACGTTGGGGATCGCGCCGAGGATCAGGTGGGAGCCGGCGTGGACGACGGCCGTGAGCTTGGGGTGCCCGGGTCGGTAGTGCGGGCCCGCCGGCCGGCGCCCGCCATGGAGCGCGGCGTAGGCGGCGACGTAGCGCTCGGAGTAGACGTAGCGGTAGTGTGGGCTCGCGTAGTGCGCCTCGAGCCCGGTCGCGTCCACGGCCGCGATCGGAGCGGGGTCGAGCAGGCCGAGGCGGATCGCGCGGACGACGACGGCATGCTGCGCCCGCTCGAAGGTCCCCCTTTTTCCGCACCGGCGAAGAACCGGTGCTGGGCATAGCTGAGGGTTGAGTAGTGCGGCACCTTGCGGAGCCCAAGGACGTGGCGCAACTCGCGCCATTCGGCGACCATGGTCACGAGGCCCCGATAGTCGAGCTCGAACGCCTGCTTGAGCGCGAGGAGCGCGAAGAGCTGCGGCTGGGTGAAGTCGTGCCGCGAGTGGACGCAGGAGTACCGCGGCAGGGCTTGGCGTCCGACTACCAGCGCCTCGCGCGCGACCTGGAGCGCGGACTTCGACATCGAGCGCATGAGAAGCTCCGCTCATCTCGTCCTCCGCCAGCCCCGCATGGCGCGCGCCATCCGACAGCAATTCAACAGAGCCGATGACAGTGGAAACAAGCCGCCGGCGGCGGCGCTCCTGCGGGATGACAAGGGGGGGAGTGCTGTCGCCGTTCCCCCTCTTGCTCGCGCCGCCTGCGGCGGCGCTCCTGCGGGATGACGAGGAGGGTGCCGTTGCCGTTCCCCCTCTTGCTCTCTGCTCGTGGCGAGCGATGCTCGCTCGCCCCAGGCCGTGATCCGTCTCATCCGGCGAATCCGGAGATCCGGAGCAAACCCAGCAACACTCGTTGGCGATGCCCGCCCGAGCGGCAGTTGCCGAGCACCAGCCCGAGC